>CAMZKK010000076.1 GCA_947311175.1 uncultured Planctomycetota bacterium
ACACCTAAAAAACAACAACAGCAAGATAAACGATGTCCCAAGAGTTTGGCAAGAATATGGCAAAACCAAAGATGGCAAGGTGGGCAAAATAAAATCACCGGATTATGAGTTTGCAGTGCGAGAAATGTTTATGGGTTCTCCGCAACTAACCCCACAAGCAGCATTTAGTGCTGCCATTGGCAATTGGATGATGCTTCGTCATTCAATAAATGGCAATGACTTTAATGTTAAATATCATCTTCGAACTTTTGACGATAGTATCTACACCAAGCTTTTGATTGAGAGTGGTGGCGGAATGAACAACAAGGCAGAATATGCAAAGATGACACCACGTCAACAGACAATAATTGCCAAAGAGGCTCTTTCAAGATTATTTCCCAACAATCCACAAAAACAAAAATTTCAAAAAATTGCCATGGATGTCAGCGCTAATCTTCGAAATTTACACAAAAAAGGTGGGGCAAGTAAAAAGAGAATAGATTCGGCATACAAGCCACTTCTAAAAAAACTTTATGGCAAAAGATACAAACCAAATGACACCTCAGCCACTGGGAAAATTCGTCTGCAAACCCAACTTGATGCAGCTAAAACCTACCATCAAAAATTAGCAAGTGAGTTTTGTTTGCAAACTGCAAAATACAGTGCTCCCGATGCCTTTAGGGCGATGAAGGGTGGTTCAATTTGTGAAGAAGTTCGTCCTTTTTTTGAGGCAGATGGAAATACGAAAAGCTGGGATGAAATCAAAGGCAATATAATGACCGGTGCAAGACTTACCCTCCTTTATGGCATTTATGATATGGGAATGGTTGACGGTTATGAAATGATGAAAAGTATTGATGTTGAAGTAGATGCAAGTCGATGGGATTTAGCAAAGCTCTATCTTGAGTCTCAATTTATGCCTATCCATGCCTATCGAGCAAATCCTGAAGTTTATCATAAAGCAATGACAGCTAAAGTTGCCGGTCTCGCTGCAGGGGTTAGAAATTATGCACTAACGCAATGGGGATTTAAAAGAGTTGGTGAATTTGAAGCAGCAACCACAATTTTAAAAAATCAAAAGCTTGTCTGGAACTGGCGAATTCTTGCTAACAATATGTTTAACGATATGGGAACAATAGGCTCACTATCGGCAGTAGCCGAAACCTTTGTATTAAGCAAAGGAGATATGTCAGAAGTAGTCAAAAAAGCATTAGATGAGGTTTTATTGGCTGTTCCAATCATAGGTCAAGGCGAAAATCTCCGTCGTGGTGGAATTGAAGGGGCAGCCATCATGGGGGCAATAATATATTTTCCACCCGCAGGTAAAGTATTGCTTGCATACAATATTGGTAAATCTTTTTATGTAATTGCAAATGCAGAATATTTTGAGCCACTCAGCAATAATGCTGCCGATGCTGTGTACCGTGGTTTTGCAGGACCGTCAACCTATGCCTTTGGTGAACCAGGTGATCCCCCTCCAGTTTGGACAATAGATAAAGATAAAGAATTTGAAAATAAAAAAAAGAGATTTGAAAAAGCAAAATCTCTAATGGCTGCAATTAATAACTTTCATCTACCAAGAGGTATTTCTCCAGGATCAAAAGCCGCTTTAGAGGCAAAGGCAATCTTTGAACGTCGAAGACCACAAGCCATGCTTGAACTTAATATCACAAAATCTGAATTTCAGCAAATAGAATTGGCAAAGAAATCGTGGGTAAAATATCGTGACGGAAGTTGGAGTGGTGGTTATTTTTCTGGTGGAGGGGCTGTCCTCAAGCAAGTTTGGTTAAAAAATTCAATATTGAATAATTTTAAACCACACTACGCATTTCTCACTAACGGGGTTGTTGACTTACGAGTTGATTTTAATCCAAAGCAATATCAAACTTCTGTCCTTGACCTAAAACTAAAAATTAAATCCGCAGAAACCATTGAAGAACAAATTTCTGCTAGAGTTGATCTATTGGAATTAAATCTTCTAAAGGATCGTTATGAGCGAGCACAACGATATAAAGAGAAAATGAAAAGGAACCCTGAACTGAGGGTACGTTTCCTGCGTGATAGCGTTTATTCCAATATCCAAGAACAACGTATTAATATAAATTCAATGGTAAAAAAATACTACAAAGCAAATGAGACGCGACTATACCATGCCTTAATCAAGGAAAACATAATCCCCCATGCTCGACCAGAGGTTGTCATGAGCGGAAACGGTAGTAATGACCGACAAATAACGGACGTTAAAATAAAATTTACAATACCTGATGATGTAAAAGTGCTGGTTCGCGAACGACTGCAACATGATTATGAACGTTCTCGTAGATTACTCGCTACTTACAAAAACAATGAAAGGAACCGAATCCGTGAACAAAAAAAAGCGAAAGAAAAAGCCATTCTCAGTTTTCAAAATCAGGGATTTGGCAAGGTTCAGGAAAAATTCAAGAAAGATACTGAATTTATAAAATTTATAAAATTACTAAGATTCTCACAACTGAAAAGAAAAGCACCGGAAATAAAATTAACTTTTTTCAAAACCTCCCTTACCGATAAAAATAACTTAAAGGGACGGTCTGGCAAAAAGATGATGGAGAAATACCAACTTGATTTGCTGGCAAATATTCAACTTGACCCAACCCTTTATCAGCCACCATACAAAACAGCTATTGCCGAGCTTACTCCTCAACAGATGGCAAATCCGCCAACCAAAATAAATGATGTAGAAATTCTGCAATCAACCACTAAAAGAATAAAAGAACTTAATGCCAAGTATAAAAAAGAAATCAAGGAAGGAAAAATGACCATTGCGATAGGCACGGTAATCTGCTCTAAAATTGCAAAAATGGATGGAATAAATCCAGCAACCCTAAAGGGGCTTCCCGGCTATGAAAATGGTGTAGGTGGCAGTGGGGAAAAAGTAATAGGGCAAAAAGCAGTTGCCATCAAAACGGAAGAACAAAGCATTACTCTCGACCCTCTACGGATAAAGGTTATTGATAATGCAGGAAATCCAATTATCGGGATTGACGGGCTTGTCCAATGTAATAATAAAGAAATAAAAATTTCTCATGACGAATACCGGACCACCCATACCTTTACTACCTATGACGAAAAATTAGAATTTAAGGTAAGATATAATTTTAGCAAAGAAGATTTTGTTGAAACAAAAGTAGCTTTTTCGATAAATGATATCCCCAATATTGAAACCACTCATGCACAAAAAACTCCCTTTATTATAAAATTACCAATATTGATGCCTAATAGCATTACCGTTTCAGGAAAGGTTAAAATCAATCCTACTAGACATTCAATTTCAGTTTCAAAAGTTGCTTCGGTTTTTGCAGGGGGACTTAATACGAGTAAGGATATTAAGCTAAATAAAAATGTCGGTCGTTTTACCCTTAAACCAAAACGTGCGGTTAAACCGGGAGATTCCATTAAAATTATTGCAAAATCAGGTGGTATAGAAAAAAAGAAAACCAGTAATGGCAAAAATGTTAAATACAGAATGAGATATAATGGAGCAAATTCAATTACCATTCCTACAAATGGAGGTAAGGTTGATGCTGGAACAATCATCCTTAAAGGCAAGATTAGATTAGTAAAAGTTCCCACCTTCAATTATGACAACCCGCCTAGTTACAAGGTTTATCAAAAACAGTTAGGCAGACAAGCTCTTATCGGTAAACCAAAAATAGTTGGCAAACCGACAAATCCAAATTTTGCCCATTGTGTAAAAAGTACTTTTCCCACTCCTGGCAGTATGATACCACCAGGAAGCGATGTCAGTGTTGAAATTTACAGCAATAGCCAAACCATTCCAGATGTAAGAAAACTCCATATCAGGGAAGCTGCAAAAATCTTAAAAGATAGGGAAATTTTATTTACCACTGAAATTATAAAAAAACCAAAGAAAAAACAAAATGAGTTTAAGGTTATCTCTCAAAGCATCAAACCCGGTGCAATCTTGCAATCCAACATTAAAATAAATCTTGGGATTTATGGTAAAGCCACCACTCAAGCTTCTAAAATCATTGTCCCAAACCTTTTAGGGAAAAACATTGTTCAGGCTGCAAAAATCATTCAACAAGCCGGACTACGCATAGCAATGTCTGCAAAATCTCTTCCTGCCCCAAACCTTCGCAGTGAAGGACAGATTTATAAGCAGTCACCTGTTGCGGGTGCAATCGCTCTTGCAAATAGTGAAGTAATAATTAGCAAATACAGAGGAGTTATCTCTTCTAACAAGTCAGAAGATACAACTCCTCTCGTTACCTCCAATGTTCCATTTTATGCAATATTCCAACTAACCCTACCCGTCCCTCCTAAAGGCAGCAAAGCACCCAAAAAAGGGAAAAATGAATCGACTGATTCTTTTAAGCGACGATTAACACAATATCTAAATTCATTTTCACTAAGCCAATTAAGATATGTCGAATATCCAACAGATAAAGTTGCAATTCCATTTCATTTTAGTGCAGATGCCTTAAAAAAATATCCACGGCATTTATTTTTCCCAGGTGCAAAAATGGCGGTTAAGGTTGACCAAATCTCTACTAACAAAAAAACCGGAGAAGTATCAAGGCTTAATGGAACATTGTTATTAGAGGTAGTTGGAGTTTATGAATCAATCAATGAGGTTATGGAAAAGTTTCCTAAAATCAAAAATAATAAAGATATGTTAAACTACGCCTTCTCTTCAGCCGATGGTATAGTTCGCATAAATAAGCCTGACAAAAGAATAGTTGTAGGACCAATAAAACAAGGTTGGAGTATTGCATCGAAGAAAGATGCATGGAGTTTTATAAAACAATTATATATGATATTTGGCTCACTTAAATGTTTTGTCGCTACCGTATCATATCCTGAAATTAATGCCCCTCACTTTATGGAAATCAGACACTTTAGAGATTTTGTTTTAATGCATTCTCCTGATGGTAGAAAACTAATAAAGTTTTATTATCACTACGGTCCAAGATTAGCCCGTTATGTAATAGAAAACAATCTACAACATCCCACCAAAGAAGGTCTTGATGCCCTTGGCTCCATTCTTTCTAATATTGAAAAACACAAAACTCTTTCCCCTACACAGTTGAATTATATAATAAAACTAATGTCTAAGATTGTAAACATCATTGAACCAATGATTGAATTTACAAATAATTCTTGCGAAGATGAAGATTATTTATGGGAATCTGATTTGATTGGTAGCTTTGTCACCGAATTTATTAAAGGAGAATAAAATGAAAAACCTTTTTCTTATCAGTTTGTTTTTATTAACAAGCTATTGTTTTGGTAGTGAAAATTCTCAAAGTTATGACAGTAGATTAGTCAAAGTAGATGGCAAGGCAATAATCCTCCGTCTTGAAACTAAGGCAAAAATTGAGGTTGGAAGTAAAATTAAATTTTATGAAAACATTTCCGGCATTGGCGATATAGATATCAAAGGTGAATGGGTGGTTGACAAGGTTGTAAGAGATTATGTCCGAGGACACTCCATAGATAACGCAGAAATCCCACAGCTCGGAAGCACTGCCCACATTTTTTCAAAGGTGAATGAAATATATAAAGGAAACCTATTATCACCTCCTCCAAAATTTGAACAAAACAATCATGGACCACCACTGTGGGAACTCAATGAAAGTGAAAATGAAAATGAAGATGAAGATTTTCAACAAATGCCTATCGATATAACCAAAAACAAACGAGTTGTGTATTACCACCACCGACAACATTTTGGAGTATTTTTAGGAAATCGTGATAAAACTTCAGGGGCATATGTTCTTAATGTTTTAGAAAACAGCAGCGCCGAAAATGGCGGTATCGTAATTGGTGATTTAATTACAAATTTTAACAACAGCAAAATAACTTCGGTCAAAGACTTATTGGATAAAGTTTCTTATTGTATTCCGGGTAGATATTATACCGTGCAGGTTATAAGGAATAATATGTTAAAAGTTTTAAACATTAAAATGCAAGCAATGTCTTTATCTTGGAGTTGCTTTCTCGCCGGAATTGATTATGAAAAAGGAAGAAATGTTGAGAAGAAAGATCCATCTTTTGCCTTAAAATTAATCAAGAAGGCGGAAGAACTTGGAAATCCGGATGCAGCTTACAACCTTGGCTTAAAATACTATAAGGGCAGTGATATAGTCGAATCCGATGCTGAAAAATGTATTTACTACATCAAGAAAGCAGCAAAAGGCAGATGCTTTGAAGCAAAAGATATGCTTGGATATTTTTATCGATATGGAAAATTACTTAATAAAGATGAAGCACTCGCACGCAAATGGTTTTTACAAGCGCAGGCATTTGGCTCAATCCAATCGGCAGAAAATTTAGGTTATATGTATTACAACGGAAAAGGTGGAGCGGTTGATAAAAAAAGAGCAGTAACCTTTTGGACGCTTGCTGCTCAATTTGGTCTCCCTCAATCTCAATCAGCCCTTGCTCATATGTATTATTTTGGTGAAGGTGGACTGTCAAAAAACTTGACAAAAGCTGAATATTGGGCAAAAAAAGCATCTGCTACTGGCAATCAAAATGCAAAAGAGCTTTTAGCCAAAATAGACAATAGCCGACAGATTAAAATAATCCCAACAGTCAAACCGCCAAGTAAGACACAAAGAAAAGAAAACAAAAACGAAAAGATGCTAAATCTCTTCCTTAACGGTTTGAGTGAAATACAGAAGCTTCGACGGAAGTAAAAATAATTAACAACTAATAATTAACAACTAATAATTAACAATTAACAATTAAAAGTTAAAAATGGTGGTGACGCTTTGCGTCGTGTGTTTATCGCAAGCGTATTATGAAACGAGGGACATGCAAAGCTTCTTTGCTTGTACCTCATCCTTATTTCGAGGGACAAAAAGGAAATAGAATGAAAGCTATGACTATCAAAGAAAAAGTTCAATTTTACCTTGTGGATTGCACAACGGTACCGGGTAAGGCGATTGATATTGGATTGATTTTTTTGAACTTCTTTACTTGTCTTTTGTATGCTGTCAGTACCTACACGGAAAAATCGAATTCAACTATTAATCAAACCATTTCAGGCATTGAATGGTTTTGTCTTGTGATTTTTATTATTGAATACTTTTTAAGATTCTGGGTGGCAGAAAAGAAAATCAAACACTTTTTTAGCCTATACTCATTGATTGACCTCATCAGCATTCTACCTGCATTATCAACCGTACTTGATCTTAGGTTTCTTAGAGCGGCACGAATCTTTAGAATATTCAGATTTTTCAGATTTTTGGAAAATGAAATTTTCTTTTTCGGTAAAATCAACCTCACTCAAATTAGAATAGCCCGCCTTGCCATGACCTCACTTGCAATCATATTTGTTTCATCAGGTTGCATCTATGAAGCAGAAAATTCCATCAATCAACAATTCAGCTCACTCGGTGACGCAGCCTATTTTGTTATTGTTACAATCACAACGGTTGGATTTGGTGATCAAACCCCAATAACCGATATTGGTAGATTTGTAACCGCAATGATGATTATTGCCGGAGTAGTATTTATTCCCTATCACATTGGTCAAATAGCAAGACAAGTTTTCGTAGAAGCAAGTTTCAAAAAAATAATCTGCCACACCTGCAAGCTATCCAGCCACGAACAAGATGCAAAATTTTGCCGGCAATGCGGAACCTCTCTTGAGCTTAAATTACATAGTTAACACGAAATTTAGGTTAAATAAATAACTTCAGAACCTTGTTCTTTGCTTTTTGTAGCTGCTTCTAAGAATGAAATAATTTCTAGACTTTCCGATAAATCAACGGAAGAATCTCCGGTGTTAAAAAATTTAAGAATATGTTCTAACATTGTCTTGGTATATGGTGGATTATGAGATAGTGCATAATTTTTAATTCCACTATCTGCAAACAAAGTGCAACCAAAATCAATTCCTTCTGTTCGCATCCCTCGTAAAGTGCCAACTCTTCCTTTATCCCATTCACCAATAATTAAATCTGTTGAATCTTTATGAATTGCCCTGACTGATTTACAGCCCTCACCCATACATAAAAATAACATTTCTGCAAGATGTATTCCATACCAAAAATATTCAGGATAGTCTTCCGGAATAGGCATTGGGCCAAATACCTCACATGCATTAATATTTTTTTCTTTATCCAAAAGCTGTTTGAGTTTTGCGGCATAACGAAGTGGTGAGGTAGTCATAACCGGTACATTCTCTTCTTTCGCTATCTCAATAATTTTTTTTGCATCATTAGTCCCACAGGTAAATGGTTTATCAATAAAAATTGGCTTGCCGAATTTTACAAGGCTTTTAAATTGTTCAAGATGCTTTCGTCCATCAACGCTGGTGATTACAAATGCATCCATTCCTATCGCCATCTCTTCAATAGTCTGGCAAACCTTAACTCCAAATTCAAGTTGCATAGTTTTAGTAAAGCCATCTATCCGCTCAGTGCTAAGAGTGGTTAAATTACTACCACCGGCAACAGCATTAATAAATCTTCCGCCAGAGATATAATCGTCCGACAACTCATTATGCAGAAAACCTGCAAAGTGTGCACAATGCGAAGTATCAAGCCCAACCATCCCAATCTTCAATGTTTCCATAAAACTATAAACCTTTCCTTTAACCTAAATTAAACAGTTAGTGCAAAGCTATTCAAATTCAAACTTAGATTACATAACAGTATTCAAATCACGCACAAGTATCGGCTCATCTGAGACAAAACCCTCGCCATATGGTTTTCTTACCAAGGAACCAAAATACTGCATTCTTGATGTCAACATTGATTCTACCTCATGATTATCTTTATTTTTGAAAAATTGGCTTTCATACTGGCGAAAGGCATTCATCTTTGCTTGAAATGCATCTTCACTTGAAGGCACAACAAAAGACGGTTGGTAGGCATGACGCATATGTGAGCAAAGAAAATAAAAAACTTTTTGCGGACGATTTGCTTCAAATTCCAAATCAATCTTTACAATCCTACTCAACAAGATTGCCCCTCTTGTAATTTGAAAGGCTGCGACATGATCAGGATGAGCATCAAGCTCAATATGAGAAAGAACTATTTCGGTTTTGTGTTTACGCATCAATACCGCAAGTGAGCGACGAGCATCTTCAGTATCCATTAATACTCGATTAGGCAAATCCAAGCAATAACGCTTGGTAATACCCAAAATATCATTAGCCTTAGAGGTTTCTTGTTGACGAATTTCCCTTGTTCCTTGTGGCGTAGGCTCGCCATCTGTTAAATCAACACAGACAACCTCATTTCCATTTTTAATCAAATCATAAATCGTTGCCCCGCATCCAATCTCAATATCATCGGGATGGGCACCAATCGCCATAATATTTGCCATAACTTACTCCTTACTTAGAGCCTTATTGATTACAGAATAGTAATATTTAAGTCTAACCTTGTAATCACTAAACTGATTATTAAAGTCTCTGGTTTCATCAAGATAAATCAAAGGAACCGGATGCTCAATAATTTTTATCCCCAACAAAGCAGCCTTTACTGTTAATTCCAAAAGCATACCATAGCCAACATTTTCAATATCTATTCTTCGCAAGGCATCAACCTTATATGCCTTAAAACCACAAAATGATTCTGTCAATCTCAAACCGGTTTTTTGATTTATATATTCTGTTAATTCTCGATTTACATCTTGCCGATGTTGAAAAGCCTCGCAAAGTTTAGTGAAGCCTGCCGGGTATCGAGTTCCACTTACAATATCTGCTCCAGACTCTTTAATCTTAAACAAAAATTCGTGGATTTGACAGGCATTATGTTGACCATCTGAATCCATAGTGATTACATATTTATATTCTTTTTCTTTTGCAAATTCAAAACCTCGCAACAACACGCCCCCTGCCCCTGCATTTTTCCGATTTCTAATAACAAAAATATTTTTACAATTATCAAGAAACTCACTTCCACCATCTGATGAACAGTCATCAATCACTAATACATCACCGGTATGACAACAACTACACTTTTGAACCTCTTCCAATATTTTTTTTATCATTGGATATTCATTAAAAACCGGAATTATAATCAAAGTTTCACTTTGTTTGTCAATCTCATTTACTAAATCAAATTCTGGTAACATAAATCTACTCCGCAACAATTAGGCAATGCTCAAATTTGAGCGGTTCAATATTATCTATCAGCCAATTAATAAAATGTGGTCCATACAAACAAATAAAATATACCGTCCATACAGATATATCTTGATAACCTTCAGCCGGTAGCAAAAACTTTCTCATCTTAAAAAACTGACTCTTTGCCCCATCACCAACAGCTGCATCTTGCGATTCAAACCTTCGTTCTAAGCCACTTACTCTTTTCAAAAATCTAACCTTTTCATTTTCAACTTCATTAACATTCGAGATACCAATTGTTTTTAATTTGTCCATAAGGTGATTAAAATCCAAATCAATCGCATCTTTAAATTCGCAAAACATCTCAACCCTTTTATTGCCATTCACAAAAGCTTTCAGCTTGACCTTTTCCCAATCCCATTTATTTGTCAAAATATCACTTATTGGGATATTGAATTTATCAAGTTTTTTTAACATTGATTTTTTTATAACCGTTGCAGCCGGTCGAGGGATTATTCCGGGAATTGCTATATCGAAAAATTTAAAAAGTCCTCTAATTTGATAATGATACGATAACTCTCCACCACCAGCGACATACAGTGCAACCGGCATGGTCGCCCCTTGCACAATTGGTCGTAAAGCTGCGGAAGGAGAAAACTTCTCCGGATAATTTTTTAAAATGTCTAACAATTCATCTTTTGCAAAAATCTTTTTTGAATCCTTTAATTGAAACGCATCTTCATTTTCAACCGCGACAATTCTATCTCTCACCCCTTTGTTATTTAAATAATAAACCAAAGTCTCGCCTTTTTTGCCAGAAGGAAGCGGAGGGCTAAAACCATCAGTGGTCATTGACAAAAAACCATCCGTCATTAATTGCGATACCTTTAAATGTTCAACTAGTGCTGAATAAATTATCGGCGAAGCTGTTTTTCTTAAAGCATCTGGTTCAACAATCAACAAGCCTTCATCACCAAACCAGCTTATCATTAACTTAGCAAAGGAAGAAGATAAAGAATTTCCAATACAACCTCGCAAATCATCTAATAATTCATCTTTAAATTCAGTATTAGGCAAGATGCCCTCTAATTCGGTAATCATCGCAAAAAGACTGTCTGCCCCAATTTTGCTCGCCATTTGTTTTGAATCATCTTTTTTAAGGTTTACCGTTTTTAAATCATTAACATTGTCAAAACTTTTAAACATTCCAAATTCTTTTATGTTATGATCTTCAGAACCATTCCAAAACATTGGAATAAAATTACAATCTTGATGAAAGGAATTAAGTTTTTTACAAAGATTTATGGTTGAAATGATTTTGAGAATAAGAAAAAAAGGTCCGCCAAACATTGCAGGTTGATGTCCGGCAACAACTAAGAAACTTTTTTTATCTTTGAGCAGCTCAAGGTTTTTAGCCATCTCCTTAGTGACAGAAAACTCATCAAGATATAAAGCAATATCATCATAAAGATTTTGCCTATCACCATCCCAAGACAAAGTTCTAAAATTACTCATCAACTCAACATAACTACCGGGGTCATATTCAGTAAAGCATTTACTCTTTACTGAAATATCATTCCGATACTCAACAGCAAATGGATGGTATTTTGACAAACAATCTTTAATTGTTTCAAGCCGTAACGACATAAATCTCCTTAAAATACCCTTATATAAATAATATTTACTAAAATCACAAAGATCTCAATCTTATAATTTATCATAGATAATCTTTTTATATTTTCCTCTGCCCAAAAACTTTATAATTCCTTTATCTCGTAATATTTGAAGTTGTTGTCTTATTTTATCTTTTATGAACTTATTATTGGGATGTCTTGCCTTTAAAGTATTTTCAAATTGATAAATATCCTTAAGGGTAAATTCATTTTTAGAAACGTTATCTAAACACTTCATCACATCTAAAATCCATCCTTTGCTCTTTCCTCTTTTATTTTTTAAAAAAGTGGTTTTATTCCATTGCTTTATTACTGTTTTTTTTGAAATTATATTGGCTGATTTTACTAAAAATATTCTTCCTGAATTAGGGATCTTAGATAGAACAATGTTACAACCTACCCACCCTACTCTACAGGCATTAACAGAAAGAGGATTTCTTTTTTCTATAATATCTTCAACAAAATAATAATTAGGAATTATCAAAAAATTAATAATTTTCAAATTATCCTTGCGGTATGTTAAAAAGAAAAAATTAGGATTGTTTTCAGATGAAATTCTGTCAATCATTGTTGAGTATGCACCAGCTACAATCTTTTTACCTATATTTATTCCTTTTTTACTTTTCAATTCAAATTCTTCATTACATTTCGAACAAAAAAAATCTGCTACTGGTCGATTGTTCTCAAAATTTGTTAAATCATTTCCACAATTTGGACAGTAAGCATTATTCATCACCCAGTCTTCTGTCATTACACGAGACATCTGGGATTTGCTTTTATATTGATTGGCTATATTTATATCTAATTGTAAATCCATTTATTTAACCATTTAACCACTATTTTTCCTTAACAGCTTTCACTTGATATTAAATTTGCTATATAATTCATTGTAAAAATTTTTATATTATTTAAACTTCCATTCTAATAAGTATTCGTTCGATTAAGCTATCATAACATTTATTACCACTGTGTCAACATTGCGTAAAATATGGAAAATTGCTAAGAATACAAAAATCAAAATAATATTTGAAAAAAAGTATAAACTCAATACTATAAAAAACAATAACTTTACACCTTTTAATTTAAACTATATAAAAGACTATTCATTATGCTAAAGGAGCAATTAAATGATTATAGATATTCACCAACACATCACCTATGCAAAATATCCTGAATTTGCAAAATTACTACCTACCGGACATGGCTCATTTACGGTAAAAGACTTGATAAAGGATATGGATAAATGGGGGATTGATAAATCAGCGGTTCTACCTCTTTCTAATCCAGAAAATTTAGACATATTCGGAGTGGCTGGCAATCAAGAAGTTTTGACAGAATGCAAAAAATACCCTGACCGCCTTATTCCGTTTTGCTGTATAGACCCTCGTGGAATGTTGCACAGCCCAAAAGCAGATTTAGGAGTTCTCCTAAAGGCATTTAAGAAACTTGGATGCAAAGGTATTGGTGAAATGTGTGCAAACCTAAAGATTACCGATCCTCTTTATAAAAACCTTTTCCATCACGCAGGTGAACAAAAAATGCCAATCGTATTTCACTTTTCACCCAAAAAAGGCGGGCTTTATGGCGTGATTGACAAACCAGGATTGCCGGGATTAGAAGAGGTTCTAAAAGAGTTTCCAAAAACAATTTTTATTGGTCATGCCCCAACATTTTGGAATGAGATTGACGGTAACCTTAAATCATCTCAAAGAGAAAGTTATCCATCTGGACCTATCACCAAAAAAGGTTCTCTTTGGAAGTTAATGGAAAAATACGATAATCTCTATGGCGACTTCTCAGCCGGTAGCGGACACAATGCCCTAACACGAGACAAGGCAAAAGGGATTGAATTTCTCAAGAAATTTAATAAGAAAATATGTTATGGAACAGATTTATTTTTTACAAAAAAAGAAGAGCCACCTCACCTAACAATGATGAAAGAAGCCCTAGCTAACAAACAGTTAAGCAAAAAAGAATTCGATAACATTATGTTTAAAAACTTTAAACGATTGTTTAAGGTGTAAGCAAGATTAAGGATTTAGATTTAATCGCCTAATCGAAGCTATCAAAATCATACATCCTAAATTGTTCTAAGAGATCAACCCTTTTTTCATTTATTGTGTCTTGATAATCATGTTCTTTATCATCAAGCTTTGTATTTAGATTAATATGCTGAGTAAGGCGGCTATATGCCTCTTCAAGCTCATCTTTTGATGGTGTAGGAATCCCCATTGGCCATACTCGCCTGCCCTTTTCAGGATCAATATTCATCATCTCTAACTTTACAAGTGCAGCATAAACTCGATCATTGCGAAGAAGTTTTAACTCATTAACACTCGGTACGCTGTCTTCAATTATTTTCTCCGCAGTTTTTTCAGCTCCACTCAATTCTTTTTCAGTAAATGCTTTAGGTACGTTTGCTGAAAATTCAACTATATCACCACTTTCAAATTTTTTAACCTCAACATTAGGCAAACTTTTATTTTTATGCCCCTGATGATTAAAATAATTTTGTGCTGAAAATTGACGGGTTGTATTTCCGATAATACTTGCTGAAACATCCATTTCGTAACCTTTGAAAAAATCTGTAATCAATCAATTTCACTATACTAATAACATCGACTAAAGTTGAGATGAAACTTTAGCAAAAACATTATCGGAAGAACATCTCATGGAAATTTTCACAGCTTATAATTATTTTAAAAATAAACTTGGTCACAATCTGCAAATACCTATACTTTAAAACTAAAAGACTCAATTGAAAGGTGATACTATGCCAAGAACTGTTGTAACCGGAGGTGCTGGATTTTTGGGTTCACACCTTTGTGATCATATGCTCGCAAACGGTCACGAAGTAATCTGTGTTGATAATTTGCTTACCGGAAGACTTGCAAATATTGAACATTTATCAGACAACCCTAACTTCAGTTTTCTTAAACAAAATGTTTCTGAATATATTCTTGTCAAGGGACCGGTCGATAACATTCTTCACTTTGCCTCTCCAGCTAGTCCCATTGACTACCTAAAACTTCCCATTCAAACCTTAAAGGTTGGCTCTCTCGGCACTCACAATGCATTAGGTTTGGCGAAAGCAAAAAAGGCAAAATTCCTGCTTGCCAGCACAAGTGAGGTTTATGGAGACCCTGCTATTCATCCACAAAAAGAAGACTACTGGGGAAATGTAAACCCAATCGGGCCACGTGGAGTCTACGACGAAGCAAAGAGATTTGCGGAAGCAATTACGATGGCATATCACAGAACACATAATATAGAAACAAGAATTGTTAGGATCTTTAATACCTTTGGACCACGAATGCGAGTTGATGATGGTAGAGCTCTGCCTAATTTTCTTTCACAAATGTTAAAAGAAGAAGACATTACAGTTTTCGGGAAAGGCTCGCAGACCCGCAGTTTTTGTTTCGTTTCAGATCTAGTTGCAGGAATTTATAAATTATTGATAAGTGATGAAGATGAACCAGTAAACATCGGAAACCCTGATGAAATCTCAATCCTTGATTTTGCAAAAGAACTAAAAGCATTAACGAATTCAAAAAGCAAAATCATCAATCAAGAACTTCCGATAGATGACCCTCAGGTTAGACGCCCAGACATAACAAAAGCACAACAAAAACTTGGCTGGGAACCTAAAGTTAATCGCAAAGACGGTCTTCTAAAAACGATTGAGTACTTTAAAAATGAGCTGAACATTCAATAACGATTAACCTAAATCAAGCAGGTGATGCGAAATTTAATCAAAAAGCATGTGCCATTTTGGGTATAAAAATAAAGGTGCTTTAGATATTTTAAAGGCAATTTTATGAATTTGTATCATAAGTGTTTCTATTCACAAAATGAGTGTTTTTGCGTTGGAATTAGTAAAAATTGACACTTTTCCCTCATTAAAACTCGTTCGTAGAGCTTCATTTCCTTTTAATTTTTAATTCCACAAAGCTACCACCCACTTGCTGTATCAGTCTCTTTAGGTTCCACTCCCCAATCATCAGCTTTTTCTTGACCACTGCCAT
>CAMZKK010000077.1 GCA_947311175.1 uncultured Planctomycetota bacterium
CTTGAACTTGTTAGGTTGAGAAAAATTCAGGCGATGCAAACGGAAGACTTTAGCGATATTTATATCGAAACAGTATCTGCCAAAAATTTAAAAATTATAAATAATAATTCTGTCATTGAACAGTCTCATACCCTTGGTGAATATGTAGATAAGATTTCCCGGCTTGTTAATCCACAAGTAAGTGAATTTTATCGCAAGAAAACAAAATCAGCAAGGCAACCTCTTTCGTTTCTTGAGTTGTCATTGAATAAAAAAGACAAACCGAAAAAACGAAGAAACAAAGCCACCGCCTGCCAGCTTTTCAATCCATTGCGAAAACGAAAAACGATAAAGCGTAACCGACCAACTCCATTTATTGGTATTGTTCCGACCAGAAATACTATGGTTGAATGTTGTGACAACATAATAGACTTACCGCAAATAAAACTTAAACAATCCATAAAGAGCACAAAAAAAGTTGATTCATCCAAAACACAGACAACTTTACCGAAGACAGTTAAAACTAATTTTATTACTGAAACAATTAAAATACTAAACAACTTTAATTTATTTAAAATCAACAAACGTAATAAAACCAAGAACAACTTAAATCAAAAAAATGGCACTAAAAGAATTAATATATTAGATTTTCTTGCAATAAATAAAAAAAGAAGAAAAATTAAGGCGAAGAAAAATAAACAAAAACGCTATCGGATATTCTTGCCATGAGTGAAAAACAAAAATCAAAGGTGAGAAAATTTCTTTTCCATCCATACTCAATAACAGCGATTGTATTTTCGATTGTAGTTCTGACCATTACTTGGGCAATGGGGAATATTATTGACGCGAAGGCACTTCGCCGATTATTAGAAAGTAATATTTCGTCTCGTATTGGTGCTGACGTAACGATTGAGTCACTTGATACTCATCTCAGTATTAGTGGTAAATGGAAAATTAGGATGCGAGAAATTAATATCTCGAACACCTCGCCTGATTTTGGACCAGACCTTTTTACTTGTCGAAAAATTGTTTTTGAAGGAAGCTTTATTGATTTATTGTCAAAAAAATGGAAACCAAAAATAACTATTAAGGATTGGGAATTTACAATTGGCATTGGGGAAAATGGAAGAACTAGTATTAGTGATTTATTCAGCCCGATGGAGTCGAATTCAAAAAAATGGGATGGTTGGCCATTTTCAATAATTCTTAGTGAACAACAAAATATAAATTTTGTCAATGGCTCGATTAAATTAACCAAAGGATTTGATCAAGAAGTCGTTTTGCAAAAAACATCACTGTCTGGCAGTGGAACGTATCAACCCAAAAACCCCAATGAGTTTAATGGCGATTTAGTTATTGACCTCACTGATAATAATGGATTTTTGTTAAATCTATCAATAAAAGATTTTTTATTTAATAAACAAAAAATTAACGGAAAATGGAATTCAAAAATAAGTATCAAAGAACTTCCCATAGGGGCCCTTGCTTCAATTTCAACCATACCTCTGACAAATAAACAAAACTTAAAAAACATTGTGTTTGAGATTAGTGGAGATCTAAGCAAACTTTCAACATTTGATATTGATAAGCTTAGTGTATTTTTCCCAAAGGCTAAAATCCCAATATTTGGAATTGATAAACAATGTCAAATAACTGCCGAAAAAATCTTAATCAATAAAAATAAAATTTGGCATTTGAAAATCAAGAATACTGAAAATGATAAAAAAGACACTCTCAACGCTGTTTTGACAATGACTAACAAGTTAAGGCATTTGTCAATTGAGTGTTCGTATATGGATTTTTCAAAATTATCATCTAACCCTACAAAAGGAAGCTGGGAAGAATACATATTGAAAAATGTAAGGGAGATTTCTGTAAAAGCCAAGCAGTATTCAATTTTTGGTTTTGTGATAAATCAAGCTGAAGCGAAATTTGTTATTGATGAAAATATATTATTAAGCAAGTTGCTGACCGGCAAAATGGCTAAAGGCAAGATTACCCTCATGGTTAAAAATTGGGTGATGGGTGGTAAAGGTTGGCCAACCGAGATTGGATTATTTATTGACCATGCCTCTGCCCCTGCTTTGTTTAGTGAGTCTGCTCATATTGTTTCTCCAAGTATTGTCCCTACTCCAAATAAAGGTGAGATTAGTGTTGGGTTATTATTCCCTGCAAATAAAAATCTCATGGAAAAAATCAATTTAAAAGGAAAAGTAAGGACGTTAATCGACAGCTCTATCTTGAAAAATAACACTATGCCGACCATTAGTGCTGCACTAAACATTGATAACGAGCTACGCTTTGATACTCCGGGAAATGGTGCTATCTTTAATTCATTCTGGAATATTTACAACAATTTAAAAAAACTTGAAGCAAAGCTTACCGGTGTAGGTTTAGACGGAAAAAAATACAAACTGCCTTGTCTGAGGATAAAAAGTGGATATGTTTTGCATGTTACAAATCCTGATAAATTAAAGATAACAACAGCTGGCGTATTGGACAGTTTTGAATTAGGAAAAATAAAGATTAAGCAAGAATGTAATTCCTTTCCAGCAAAAATTAAAACCAGTATCAAACTTAGCCCGTTTACTTATCTTGATGATAAATCGTATGCTATAAGACCACCGATTTTTTCAAATAAATTTATGAAAAACGTTTTATCAATTGATAAAAAAACAGGGTTAGAAATAGTTGTCAATTCTGATGGTAAAAGTATTGAAAATGTTTATCTTCAAAAATTAATAGATAGATGGAATCGAGAATATCAGATAAAGGGTGAAAAATAATGAAAATACTTATTACTGGTGCGGGAGAATTAGGGCTAAGATTAGCTAAAGAACTCACCGAAGAAGGTCATCAAATTTTCATTATAGAAAAGTCCAAAAAGCGTTTAATGAAGGCAGAGACAACTCTCGATGCCTTTGTCATTGAAGGTAATGCCTCGCAACTGTCGACACTCGAAGAGGCACATGTCAAAGAAGCGGATATGATTATTGCATGTAGCGACAGTGATGAGGCAAATATAATTTCTTGTTTACTGGCAAAAGAGGTTGGCGTAAAAACCAAGATTGCCAGATTGAGAAATGCCAAGATACAAACAGAGACGACAACTGTTGATATGGCAAAACTCGGGATTGATGCTGTTATCAATCCGGATTCAGTAACTGTTACCGCATTGACAAGAATGGTTAAGAGTCCAGGAACAACAGAAGCAATTGACTTTGCAGATGGGGTTATTGCGATGCGGGCTTTTACGGTAAAAAACACTTCGCCGCTTAATGGTGTATATCTATCTGCCCTAAAAAGTGCAGAGACTGATTTTGATTTTTTGGTTGTGGCAATAAAGCGAAATAACAAACTTCTGATTCCCGGTGGTAGCACGAAACTAATCGAGGGAGATTCTTTTTATATCTTTATCTTAGAAAAATACTTAGATGCTTTTGTTGAAAAATATAAATTGAAAAGATTGGCCACCAAAAAGGTTGCCATCTTTGGTAATACAGTTTCTGCCCTTAACCTATGCCTTCAACTTGAGTTGATTGTTGATGATGTCTTGGCAATTGTTCCCGGTACAAAAAAAGCTCAGGATTTTTCTGAAAGTCTAAAACACGCATTGGTTATCGAAGGCAATGCGATCGACATGGATTTGATGCAGGAAAATAATGTTGGCAGCTATGATTATTTCTTGTCTCTTAGTGGCGACGATTCGGAAAATATGATGTCGTGTTTGATGGCAAGGAAGTTAGGGGCAAAGAACACTCTTGCCATTATGCAAAAAGCCGAATATGTTGATATTGTCTCCGAACTACCAATTGATGTTGTTGTCAATCCATTGATGCTTTTGGTTGGTGCTATCTTGGCATTGGTGAGAAGGGGAAAAATTATTTCATTAGTCAAAGCGATTGGCGACCTCGCAGAAGCAATTGAGATTGAATTGATGGAAGATGCTGACGCAAATGGTAAAAAAATAAGTGAACTGAATATTCAAAATGGGGCATTGATTGTTGCACTGACAAGAAACGGTATCCCTCAAATACCTGACGGTAATACTGTTTTGGAATCAGGTGATAGAGTAATTGTTTTTGCTCTGCTTGAAAATGTCAAAGAAGCAATGGCAAAAATTGATAGCAATTGGACTCCGGAAAATTTATAACGGGAAACTAAATGAATAAAAAGGCAGTTCTAAATATTCTCGGTAGTCTATCTATTTTAATGGCGTGTATTATGCTTGTCCCTCTTGGGTTGGCTCTGTGGGAAGAAAATCAAACCGCACTTGGCAATATCGACCATTTCAAACAATCCATTGCTCTTGCTCTTTCAATCTTTCTTGCCCTGATATTCGGTTTGAGTGTCAAAAAACTAACCAGCAAGTATTCTGAAAACCAACTTATAAAACCTGCGGAAGGATTTGCAATCTCTGGCTTGGGATGGATTTTATTATCATTTTGGGGTGCATTGCCATTATATCTTGGTGGGATTGTAGAAAATTTTACTGATGGATATTTTGAAATAATTAGTGGATTTACCACCACCGGTTCCTCGGTTTTTGGAACTGCAAAAATAGATGGCGGATTGGGGTTAATTGAAAGACTTCCCAAAAGCATTTTACTTTGGCGTAGCCTTACTCACTGGCTTGGAGGAATGGGTATTATTGTTCTTTCGTTAGCCGTCCTTCCGGCATTAAGAGCGGGTGGCTATCAAATGTTTGCTGCCGAGGTTCCCGGGCCAACGGCCGAAAAACTTCGCCCTCGTCTCAAAGACACAGCCGCAATCCTTTGGGGCGTTTATGTTCTTTTGTCATTGGCTGAAATGCTTCTGCTTTGGCGAGGAGGACCAACCAGCCCAACAGAAGGAGGAATGAGCATTCTTGATTCAATTTGCCATACCTTTGGCACAATGGCAACAGGTGGTTTCTCAACCAAAGATGCCTCTATCGGCTACTATGCAAAAATTGGTCATGTCAATGCCGACTATTTTGAATATGTAATCATTGTCTTTATGTTTTTGGCAGGCTCAAACTTCGTTCTTCATTACAAGGCATTACATGGAGAATTAGGCTCATACAAAAAAGACACTGAATTTAAATTTTATTTTAAATGCGTTGCATTCGCAACCATCGTTATTATGATGATTATTTGGTTTGGTAATATGAATGGTTGTAACACCTTAGAGGATGCATTTAGGATTAGCTTGTTTCAGGTTTTATCAATTACCACTACTACCGGATTTGCTACCGCAAACTTTGATGTCTGGCCAAATATTTGCCGAATTTTATTGGTAACACTAATGTTCTTTGGTGGTTGTGCAGGCTCAACCGGTGGCGGGATGAAGATGATTAGAATTCAGGTTGTAATGAAAAATGCAATCAGAGAGTTGAAGCGCCTAATCAATCCAAGAGCGGTGATAACTGTAAAACAAGGTGAGATGAATATCAAAGAACAAGTGCTTGCGAATATAATGATATTTGTCTGTTTGTATTTGATTATATTTGCCGTTGCTAGTGTATTGGTTGTTGCTAGTTTGAATATGGCATCTATCGGCTCTGCTGCCGAAAGTGCAAATGATCAGCTAATTACCGGGGTTACTGCGGTTATTGCAACTCTTAACAATATTGGACCTGGACTTAGTGGCGTGGGTGCAACTTGTAATTTTGGGTCATTGCCGATTGTAACTAAATGGATTCTTTGTTTGTGTATGTTAATTGGCAGACTTGAAGTTTACACAATTGTTATTATGTTTCTACCATTTACTTGGAGAAAATAATGCAACTTGCCAAATTAAGTTCATCAAAAACAATTTTTAATATCTACGGAATAAATGTTAGGATAACCTATATCTTGATAGTCTTTATTTCGATTATGATATTACTTGAATTACCAAATGGACTTGAAAGCTTCTTTTCAGCCGCAATTGTCTACATAGCTTTGGTGACATTTGTCTTTCTTCACGAAATGGGACATTCCTTAGCAGCAATAAAAGATGGAGCAAGGGTTAGAGCAATCTATTTGCATCCGCTAGGAGGATTGGCCCAAATATATGGAAGCTTGCCAGGTCCAGGCTCTGAAATAATTGTTGCCGCTGCCGGACCATTTGTCAGTCTGACCTTGGCAGCATTTTTTTATTTACCATTAACCTTTATTGGTAACGGCTTCTTGCCTGATTTACTCTTAACGTTTTTTAAGATAAATATGGCATTGGCATTATTTAATTTTTTGCCCATATTTCCTCTTGATGGTGGACGGATTATGTCAGCAATTTTGGTAATAAAAATGGGCTCAATTGATGCCGCTGAACCTGCTGTAAAAATTTCAAAATTCGGAACAATCATCCTTGGCATAATTGGAGTAATTCTATTGATAAGTGGACATTCGTATGGAATATCTATTCTGCTAATCGCAATATTTATTTATTTTCTTGGTAATCACGAAATGCAGACAATAGATAACATATTGTTTTTTGCAAGTGAGCATGCTCCTTCCTCATCTCCAAAGGAAAGGGAAGGATGGCTTACTCGAAAAATAAATGCAAGAAAAAAGAAATTAAGGGAACAGAAAAAGGAAAAAGAAATTGCAGAAAGAGAAGAAGTTGATAATATTTTGAGAAAGGTAAATCGGGAAGGGATATCATCGCTAACTAGCAAGGAAAAATATGTTTTGAATAAGGCAAGCCAAAAAATTAAATAATTATAATCTTCAATATTGCCGGCAAAGAAAGAATAAACACAAGTTATTTTTTCTTTCTTCGATACCTTCTGCTCTTTATTTTGCCACCATTTTCTTTTAGGTATTTTTTGCAAAGAAGTTTCACTTCATCAACATCATACTCTCGAAGATGTTCAATGATTGTCCGCATTGTTGCACTGTTTTGTGATTTTCGGCGTAAATTTTTCGGCATATTTTTCCTCTCA
>CAMZKK010000078.1 GCA_947311175.1 uncultured Planctomycetota bacterium
GAAAAGAGTTTCAGAAGTTACCAGAAAAAATCCAGGAAGATGCAAGAGAAAATGCACCAAAGCTGATGAGTCTTTGTCAAGCTCACACCAGTTTGATGACTGATAGACAAATGCTTCGCTTAGAAAATCCATCATTCGTTACAGTTTCTGTAAAGAAAATACTATACCCTGATGTTAAAATTATGACGCATAAATGTGCGAGATATTTCAAAAAACAGATAACCGGACCTGTGAAATTAGTAGAAGATGTTGAAAGAGGAACTATTGTTCCAAAATAGGAAATAAAAATGAAAATCCGTTATACCAATGAAGATATTAGAAATATAGAAAGTAATTATCTTGCAATAGTCAATGAACAAGAATTCGCGTATGTTATTGTTGACCCATCAATAACCGGACGCAATGCAAGCAAGAATGCACTAATATCGCTTGAGGTAGAGAACATCTACGACTTCCAAGATACAAAATCATTGCTTGAAAATATCAACAAAATTAAAAAACAAATAGTCCTCATCCTTGAAATAAGCGAACTGAGTGCATTCATACAACTAAAAAAAGCAAAAAAACTTCACAAATCAATCTTAATAACAAAAGAATCCAACAAGAAAAAATTAGAAATTGCAATAAAATTAGGAATTAACGAATATCTCCAAAAACCAATCACCCCAGAATCACTATCAGAAAAACTATAACTCTAAATTTTAATGATTTTTATAAAAATCATCTTTTTTTTATTATCGCATCAGCTTGTAGATAAAAGACTTGTGGATTTTAGATGGATTTTATTACGAAAAAAGTTGAGAACCGGGGATTTTGGACTTGACGAAAATACTATATATAGCGTTAATTGTACTTGAGCATACGATATATCGTATGTTTTGGTTGTAAATAGTGTATTTTTAGTGTTTTATGCACTCAAAGCAAATATGTCTTTTTTTTAAGGTAGGTTTTAAATGCGATGTCCTTTTTGTCAGGCTGATGATGATAAAGTGGTTGATACTAGACCTAGTGAGGATTGCCGAGCTATTCGCAGGCGACGGGAGTGCCTTAAGTGTAATAAAAGATTTACTACTCATGAACGGGTAGAGGATGTGCCGCTTAGAGTAATCAAAAAAAGCGGTGAGCGAGAGGCGTATTCACGAGAAAACATACTTAAAGGGGTGATTCGAGCATTGGAGAAACGCCCTGTTAGTATGGAGCAGATTGATCAGATGATTGACAATATTGAGCGTGATGTGCTTGAAAGAAATGAAAGAGAAGTGACTACTAGCGAAATCGGGGCATTGGTTATGAATAATTTGCGAGAGCTTGATGCTGTTGCGTATGTTAGATTTGCTTCTGTGTATAGAGAATTTAAAGCTGTGGATGAATTTGTTAAAGAGATAGACACATTTGATAAGGGGACTATGTAGATGAGAGAAGCTATTATTGAGGGGGAAAAGATAGCAGACCAAGAATTGGGGTTTGAAAAAGGGGTTAAGGTTATCCGTAAACGAGATGGACGACTAGAAACATTTTCTGAAGAAAAGATTTATGAAGCGATTTTTGCTGCCGCTCAAGCGGTTGGTGGAGAAGACAAAAAGAAAGCAGATGAACTTGCCGGAGTTGTTCGTCTTTTCTTGGAAAAACGATTCAATGACGGTATTCCGTCAATTGAAGAAATTCAGGATATTGTAGAAAAAGTTCTCATTGAAACCGGTCATGCCAAGACTGCAAAGGCATTTATTCTGTATCGCCAGCGTCGTTCTGAATCACGAACCAGGATGAAGGTTCGCAAAGAAATTTCCGAGATGAAAAACTCGACCGATGTTCAGTTGTTGGTTGACCCTGGCAGTAAAGCAGAATATTTTTCATGGGACAAGGCACGGATTGCTAAGGCACTTGAAATTGAAGCTGGTGTTGAACAGGCAGAGGCTTGGGAAATTGCTTCAATCGTTGAACGAAGAATCTATAATTCAGGGATTACTCGAATTAGCACACACTTGATAAGGGAATTGGTGGATAATGAACTCTTTGAAAGAGGCCATCAAAAAACCTTAGAGCGTCAAGTTACTCTCGGAATGCCTAAGTATGATATTGATGAATTGATTTTTAGTAAAAGTAAAGAAAATTCAAATATTGCATCAAATAACCCTGAAGCAATCAATCTTGCCATCGCCGAGCATACATTGAAACAATGGGCGTTGAACTCGGTTTTTTCAGAAGAAGTGTCTGACGCACATCGACATGGTTTGATTCATCTACACGACCTTGGTTATCCGACAAGGGTTTATTGTTCAAGTCATTCACTTGAATACATCAAAAAATTTGGTTTGTGTTTAGAAAATCTTGATACCAGCTCCGCTCCTGCAAAGCATTCAAGAACCCTTACCGGTCACCTTAATACCTTCCTTGCAAGTATGCAGGCGTATTATGCTGGTGCCCTCGGAGTTGCATTTGTTAATATTGCTTATGCACCATTTGTTGCAGATATGTCGGACGACGAGATGAAGCAAGAGGCACAGCATCTTATCTTTTCATCTAGTCAAAACGCATTTTCTCGGGGTGGACAAACCCTTTTTCTTGATTTCAATATTCACACCGGAATACCTTCTTATCTTAAGGATGTGCCGGCAATTGGACCTGGTGGAAAATATACAGGTAAGACTTATTCTGAATATGCAGATGCGGCATCTCGTTTTACCATGGCAATGCTTAAGGTTTGGCATGACGGCGATCAAAATGGACATATCTTCGCCTTTCCAAAGTGTGATTTTCATGTTAATCAAGAAACCTTTGAAGACCCTAAGCAAACGGCAATCCTTGAATATGCTTGCGAGATTGCTTCTGATAATGGTGTGCCATACTTTATCTTTGACCGAGATGAAGTCACCCTTAGTGCTTGTTGTAGATTGCGAACAACGATTGAGGATGATAATATGATTACTCATCCTGAGACTATGCGTTTTTGTGGATTTCAGAATGTTACGGTAAATCTTCCTCAGTGTGCGTATCGAGCTGGCAAGGGAAATTTTGACAAAGTATTTCTGGAGATTGACAAGGCACTTGATATGTGTGTAAAGGCTCATATCGAGAAAAAGGAATTTGCCCAAACGCTAATGAGTGATCCGAGCGGTCCGCTTTGGCAGATTGGCAAGCCTGCGATGGATGGAACTCCGTATGTAGATTTAGATAAATGCACCTACATTATCGGCTTGATTGGACTAAATGAATGCCTAGAGCATTTAACGGGACAGGAACTGCATAGTAGTGATGATGCCCTTAGAAATGGCTTGAAGATTGTATCTCATATGTATTTTTCCATCAAAGAGATTGGTAGAAAACATAATATGAAATTCTCGCTTGAGGAAAGCCCGGCAGAAAGTGCAACGAGAAGAATGGCAAAGATGGATTTGAAAAACTATGAAGAGGCTGCCAAATATGTTAAGGGTAATGTCGAAGAAGATGAGGCATATTATACCAACTCAATTCACCTTCGTCCTGACATTGATACCGACATTATTACTCGAATCGAAAAGCAGGCGAAGTTTCATAGTCTAATAGAATCCGGTGCGATTATTCATGCCTTTGTTGGTGAGAAAATCCATCAAAGGAAAGC
>CAMZKK010000079.1 GCA_947311175.1 uncultured Planctomycetota bacterium
CTTTGTTGTTCTCCGCCTTCTCGCATATCTTTTAGGGTTATTTCGCCTTTGGATAATTCATCTTCGCCTAAGATTATGACGCACTGGCTATTTATCCGATTTGCTTTACGCATTTGGGACTTCATACTTCTTTCTTCAAAATCCATTTCGCAACTGATATTTTCATTTCGAAGGCGGGATAGGATTCCACTCATTGCTTTTCTTTCTATTTCCCCGACAGCAACTCCAAAAACCGATAGAGGGCGTGAGCACGCACAAACATTTAATTCTTCCATGGCAATCATTAATCGCTCAACGCCAATCGCAAAGCCAACGGCATTTGTGGCTGGACCACCAAGTTCTTCGACTAAACCGTTGTACCTTCCGCCAGCTCCGATGGCATCTTGTGCGCCAAGTGAATCGTGAGAAAACTCAAATACAGTTTTGGTATAATAATCTAATCCTCTAACGATATAAGGGTCGATTATAAAATCTGTACCGCTCGCATCCATTGCCTCTTCAACAATTTTTCGGTGATCGTCACAATCGTTACACAGATATTCATCACAGCGAGGGTATTTCTTTCTGATTTCTTGACAGTTTGGATTTTTGCAATCAATAATTCTAAGGATGTTACGGTTAAATCTATTTTGACAAACTTTGCAAAGATTTGGTAGCTCCGGTTCAATCGCTGCCTTTAATGCCTTTCGGTATGCTGGTCGGCAATCTTCATTCATACAGCCGATGGTGTTGATTTTGGTTTTTATTCCATTTAGCCCAAGGGTAGCATAAAAATCAAGTGCGGTTTTGATGACCTCTGCATCAAGCAATGGATCGTTTGAGCCAATTGCCTCGACTCCAATTTGGTGAAATTGTCTTTGCCTGCCTTTTTGTGGGCGTTCTCGTCTGAACATTGCTCCTGAATACCAGAGTTTTTTGAGATTTTGTTCCTTGTGCATATTGTGTTGAAGGTATGCCCTAACTACTCCCGCAGTTCCTTCCGGTCGCAAGGTTATGGTCTCTGAGCCAGGAGTAAAGGTATACATTTCTTTTTCGACAATATCTGTTACTTCACCAATTGAGCGACAGAAGAGATTTGTATTTTCAAAGATTGGAGTTGAGATTTTATGGTAATTATAATTTCCAAAAACCAATTCCGCAGTATTTATAATTTTTTGAAATCTATTCATACCTAAGTCAAAGATGTCTTTGGTTCCTTCGATGCATCTGATTTTTTGTTGTTTTTTCTTTTTATCAGCCATGGTTGTTCCTTTTGTCTCTGTTGTAATTAAAAAAATAGTATAATGAAAATATTAAAAATATCAATCGTAGAATCATAAATAAGCCATACGATTAAAGTTGACAACTTGCTTGTTTCATTATAAAATAATATTTTACACTTTAGTGTTCAACTTTTTGGATGACAAATCAATTTAGGAATCAATTAAAATGCTATCTAAACGATTAATAGTCTGTCTTGATGTTCGCAATAAGTCGGTTACCAAGGGAGTAAAGTTTCAAGGAAATGTTGATATTGGTGATCCGGTTGAAATGGCTGCCGAATATTATGAAGATGGGGTTGATGAGCTTGTTTTTTATGACATAACCGCGAGTGCAGAGAAGAGACCTATAGATATTGAAATGGTGGAAAGGGTGGCAAAGACAATCTTTATCCCCTTTAGTGTTGGTGGTGGAATTAGTAATCTCAAAGATATGAGGCGCGCGTTATTGGCTGGGGCTGAGAAGGTTTCTGTCAATTCTCTTGCGGTAAAAAATCCTCAGATTATTAGTGACGGAGCCTCTGCCTTTGGTAATCAGTGTGTGGTTTTAGGGATGGATGCTATTTGGCGAGGGAAAAGCGATAAATTGCCAAGTGGTTATGAAGTTGTTGTTAATGGTGGAAGAACGCCAATGGGATTAGATATGCTTGAGTGGGCAAAAAAAGCTGAAGGCTTAGGTGCAGGAGAAATTTGTCTTAATTCTATTGATGCTGATGGAACTAAAAGTGGGTATGATATTCGTGCTACCAAAATGGTTAGTGAAGCGGTTGGGATACCGGTAATTGCTTCCGGTGGTGCAGGGACAGTTGAGCATATCGTTGATGTATTAACCGAAGGGATGGCCGATGCTGCTTTGGTTGCAAGTATGGTTCATTTTATGGGATTTACCTGTAGTGGAATAAAAAAAGAAGTTAGCAGTCTTGGGGTTAAAATGAGAGAAAGGTTTTAGTATGTCTAAACCGGAATTTGTGCATTTACATCTTCACTCACACTATTCAATACTCGATGGTGTGTGTCAATTACCGCCACTGGTTCATCGAGCAAAAGAGCTTGGTTTTCACGCCCTTGCCTTGACCGATCATGGGGCAATGTTTGGTGCCTATAAATTTTATCAAGAGGCATTAAAAGGTGGCATTAAGCCGATTATCGGGATGGAAGCATATATTGCTCCTGAAAGCAGGCATGAGAAAAAGGCACACGGAATGCGGGATGCTTCTTTTCATTTGACCTTGCTCGCAACGAGTCTAAAGGGTTATACTAATTTGATGAAATTAAGTTCTCTTGCCTACACAGAGGGTTTTTATTATAAGCCGAGGATTGATAGAGAAATTTTACGAGAGTATCATGAAGATATTATTGCGATGTCTGGTTGCTTATCGGGAGAAATTTCAAGATTATTGCTTGTAGATAAATTTGATGAAGCGGTAGCGGTGGCAGAAGAATATAATGAAATTATGGGGCAGGATAATTTTTATGTTGAAATGCAGGATAATGACCTACCTGAACAACACAAGATAATCCCATTATTAAAGAAGGTTGCAGATAAGGCAGGGGTGCCAATAGTTGCTTCTTCGGATGTTCACTATGTTTATCCGGAAGATGCTAAGGCGCAGGAAGTTATGGTTTGTATCAATACCGGCAAGCTTCTTAGTGATACCAAACGAATGAAGATGGGGAGTGAAGAATTTTATTTGAAAAGCCCTGAGCAGATGAGATTGCTTTTTAAGGATTATCCGGAGGCGTGTAACAACACCGTTAAAATTGCAGAACGTTGTAATCTTGTTTTTCCTGAAACCAAGTTTCATCTGCCGGAAATTGCCCCCCCTGAAGGACTAACCGTTCCAAAATATTTGGCACAAAAAGTTGAATCTGGTTTAATTGAACGCTATGGCGAAATGACAGAAGCGGTTAGTGAGCGGTATCATTATGAAATGAAGGTAATTGTCGAGATGGGGTTCCCTTCTTACTTCTTGATGGTTGCCGATATTTGCGATTTTGCAAGAGAAAGTAACATTCCGCTTGGTCCGGGGCGTGGTTCGGCAGCAGGCTCAATTGTTGCTTATGCCCTTGGGATTACTAATCTTGATCCGCTGAGGTATGGACTTTTATTTGAAAGATTTCTCAATGAGGGTCGTAATGAAATGCCGGATATCGATCTTGATTTCTGTAAAGAACGAAGGGGAGAAATTGTTAATTATATAATTGAACGCTTTGGTCGAGAAAACTGTGCACAAATCGTTACCTTTGGGGTTCTATCAGCTAAAAGTGCCATTAGAGATGTTGGGCGAGTGCTTGGTATTCCGCTTAACGAAGTTGATGTTGCTGCTAAATTGGTACCTGATTCATTAAAACCAAAAAATGGCAAAACAACAATTGATATTGCGATGGAAGAGTCGCCTGATTTAAAGGAGCTTTATAATAAAGATCCGCAAATTCATGAATTGATTGATATCGCAAAAACCCTTGACCAGGTAATTCGTCAAACCGGTAAACACGCTGCCGGAGTATTGGTTACCGATAAACCAATTCCTGAGTATTGTCCACTGGCTAAACGAAATGACGACATTACAACCCAATACGAAATGAAGGTTTTGGAAAAACTTGGGCTGTGTAAGGTTGATGTATTGGGACTTGATACCTTGACGGTGATAAAAAAAGCCCTTGATAATATAAAACTTATCAAAGACATTGAACTTGATATTGCAACCATTCCGATTGATGATAAGAAAACCTTTGATATGTTGCGTTCCGGGCGATGCAAAGGGGTTTTTCAGTTTGAAGGAGATGGCTTTACTGAGCTGTTGGTTAGGCTCAAACCTGACAGAATTGAAGATTTAATTGCGGGGGTTGCGATGTATCGCCCCGGTCCTCTTGGGGCGAAGATGGATGTGAAATATATTGCATGTAAACATGGTCTTGAAGAACCGGAATATTTGCATCCATTGCTTTCAACAATTCTTGAGGAAACTTATGGGCTTATCCTTTATCAAGAGCAAGTTCAGGCATTAGCACTTCAGGTGTCGCACTTTACTTTATCTGAAGGTGATTTGATGAGGCGTGCGATGGGTAAGAAAGACCCACAAATAATGGCTAATTATCGAGAGCAATTTGTCAATCAAGCAAAGGATACAACCGGTAGTGAGATTGCTGGTAAAATTTTTGATCAGATAGAGTATTTTGCAGGCTACGGTTTTAATAAATCACATTCTGCGTGTTATGCAGTCATTGCCTATCAGACAGCTTACCTAAAGGCACATTATCCAAAGGAATATATGGCTGCGTTGCTTACGGCAAAGCTTGGTGATATTAAAAGGGTTGTCGAGTATATCGAAGAATGTAAAAAAATGAATATTGAGGTTAAGCAGCCTGATATTAATGAAAGTAGAGCAGAGTTTACTGTTGTTGGCGATAATCTCAGATTTGGTTTAGGTGCGATAAAAGGGGTTGGAGTTGCCGCAATTGATGGTATGGTTGTAGAAAGAGAGCGTGGTGGACTGTTTAAAGATTTATATGATTTCTGTTCAAGAGTTAATTTGCGTAATATAAATAAAGGAACGATAGAATCATTAATAAAGGCCGGAGCTTTTGATAATTTGCCGGGTAATCGAGCTCAATTGGTTGCCACTGTTGAAAGTGCAATCGCATTTGGTAATGGGGTAGCAAAGGCAAGGGTTCGTCAACAAACAAGTTTATTTGCTGCAGATGATACTGAATTTCAAGCCGACCTACCGAATATTCCCGAATGGCAAGAATCGGACCTGCTTAATTTTGAAAAAGAAGTGATAGGAATGTATGTCTCAAGTCATCCATTGGCAAAATATGAAAGAGAGATTAAGGTTTTTGCTACCTCGAATACTGCAAAATTAGCTACTGCCGGTAAAGGTGCAAAGGTTATTATCGGAGGAATAATATTGTCATTGAGATTGGCAAATACCAGTAAAGGAGGAAGGTTCGCAAGAGTTGTTTTAGAGGACTTACAGGGGACAATCAATGCTGTTGCGTGGACTAAGGAATATGAAAAATATCGTGATTTGATTGTTGAAGATAAAATGGTTTTCATCAAAGGACGAGTGGACTTGTTTAATGATGAACCACAATTAAAAATTGATGAGGTTATTCCGATTGGCGAGGCTGTGTCAGAATTAAGCACTTCTGTTAAAATTAGATTGTCGTCACGAGATTTAAACGATAATAGGTTTGATGAGATTGCGGATTTGTTAAATACTCACAAGGGTGATTGTCCGGTATTTTTTAGTGTAGATACTGAAGATAAGAAGCAAATATATTTGAAATGCAGCAAGAAATACTCAGTGCAACCTTCGGTTGTTTTAAAATCAGATTTTGATAATCTTTTAGGTAATGGAAATTTGGCATTTTTATCATCCTTAGAAGGATAAATAATTATGGGTAATGATTTAGTTTATGATGGAAGCAACGATAATAATGAATTTAAAATAATCTTTGATAATCTTGCCGTTGGGCTGATTGTGGTTGATGACAAAATGATGGTTGAGAATATAAATGAAGCTGCCCTAAAACTACTCTGCCTTGATAAAGATAAAGAATATTGTGGAAAGTATTTTTTTAGATTTTTAAATTTTGCCGGTAATAAATTTAAAGACACTATGCAGATTTGCTTACGAACCGGTAGACAAATAAAATTTAGTTTTTTTGTTGATTTTGATAACAACCCATTCAAAAAAAAATATATTGATGCTACTGTTGGGATTGCCACGGATAATTGCAGGCGTTTGAATTATTTTATAACTCTTGTTGATACTACGGAAAAGCACCAAATGGTACTGGATTCCGTCCAACAGGAAAAAATGGTAACCCTTGGGACATTGGCTGCCGGGGTTGCTCATGAGTTTAATAATATTTGGGCAGCGGTTCATGGTTATGCAGAATTAGCAAAGGCAAATGATAAATTTTTAAAAGAATTGGTAGATGTTACATTAGAGCAGGCTGATCGGGCGTCTGATATTATTCATAGTTTATTGTCTTTTTCCGATAAATGTCAAGAGTTTAAGAGCGGGGTGAAGCTTTCAAAAATATTGAAGGTTGTCTTGAAGTTGGTAAGTATTGAACTTCGTAAACGAAATATTGAGATTGATTTTAACATTGAATCGGATCCGGATGTTAGAGGAAGCGAAGGGCAGATTCAACAGATTTTTCTTAATTTGATTATAAATGCATCGCATGCTATAAAAAATGGCGGAAAGATAGATGTTGTTCTCAAGGAAAAACACGGGTTTGCGGTGGCTTCATTTGCAGACAATGGAATTGGAATGTCGGAAGAAAAGATGTCTCATATTTTTGACCCCTTCTTTACGACTAAGGGTGCTTTTGGTGGGGATGAAAAAGAGTCCGGGCATGGCTTAGGGCTTACGCTTACGTATAATTTGGTTGTTGCCCATAGAGGAAAGATTGATGTCAAGAGTAAAGAGGGTGAGGGGAGTTGTTTTGCTGTTTCATTTCCGATTTCAACTAATAACAGTGTAAATGAAAATTATACACCTGTTGCTGAGAAAGTAATTAATAAAAAAACACTCAATATTCTTGTTGTAGATGATGAGGTTTTGTTGCAAAGATTGATTTTGACAATTCTTAAAGAGCATAGCGTTGATGTAACGACAACCTGTGATGAAGCTTTGGCTTTGATAGAAAAAAATAATTACGATGTTGTATTGGTGGATATAATAATCAATGGCGAACGAGATGGTTTTTCCTTGATTGATGAGATGCTACAAAAATTTCCAAATTTGCCAATTGTTATTATTACCGGAATGATTAAAAATGAAAAATTGTCTTCATTCGAGGATAAGGTTGAACGTATTATAAGAAAACCATTTACCGCACTTGAAATCCAAGAAATAGCAGATACCTTTGCAGAAATAAAATAATGGATAGTAAAAATATACCTATTATTAAGCATAATCACTCTAAAATAAAAATAACTCCAGGACTTGCGTATGATTGTCGTGGGTGTGGTTTTTGTTGTCGTAAGGGATGGTGTATAAATATAACCGAAAGTGAACGAGAAAAGATTCTTGAATTTGACTGGGTTGCAAAATATCCTCACCTTAAAGGTGTTGAGCTTATCATTCCGTATGGCAATAGTTATCGGTTTAGCCTTGATGAAAATGATAAATGTTATTTTCTTGATGAAGATAATTTGTGTCTCATTCATCTTGAATTCGGTTTGTTCTTCAAAGCATTTACCTGTAAGTTTTATCCGCTTATTATTACTGAGACCAAAGGGGAGGTAAGGATTGGTGCACATTATTCATGTCCGGCAGTTGTTGATGGTGGAGGCAGGCTTCTAAGTGAGAACAAAGAAGTTGTTTTGAAACTTTTTGATGAATATAAAACCAAACATTTTAGAGGTGATATTTCAGCAGATGGACCGCTTTGGGATAGCGAACAAAACTTCGGGTGGGAAAACCTTGAATTGTTTGAAAGCTATTTTTCTGATATTCTGACAAATGAAAAACGACCAATGATAAGGCGGATTATTCATTGTTCCTATCTGCTTGATTTACTTGAAGAATATTTTAATATCGATTCAGAATCGTTATCGTTTCATAGTCTTATCTCTGATATGAATAAAAGGGCTCTTGACTATTCTGATAATTTGGGATTAAAGGATGCGAAGCTTTCTGTTTTTGAGCGTTTGTTGTTGAGATTGTATGTCGGGTTTTCAAGCGATATGATGATGCCAGGGCTTTTGAGCAATAGTTTTTTTACCCGTAGTAAGGCAAGGCTTAGTCGATTAGTTGTTTGTGTTAGATTCTTCTTTGGAATTGGTAAGTTTACTGTTGACGGTAAAGAGGGGATGTTTTCGGAAATCAAAAAAACTACTGCATACCCACTTGTTGCCGATGGAGAAAAGATTATTTCAGATTATTTGTTTATGCGTATTTTTTGTCGCACCTACTTTGGAAAAGAAGGTTGGGGGTTAGGGGTGCTGCATGGTTCTAGGTTTCTCCTGAGTTTGTATTCCGTAATCATCATTGCGGCAAAGATGTATTCCTTTGCAAGGAATGATAACAAAAATAACGCAATAATTAGGGATGACATAAAATCAGCAACGATGTTGGTTGATCATACTTTCGGGCATTTAGCTAATCTAAATAATGGTTTTGCTTCTAAGGTTATGTCATACTTAAACAGAAGCAAATGGGTAGAACGTGCTGCACTTTTTGCTACGATGCAATAACCTTGATTTTCACAGTTGTTGTGGAATTTAGGTTTGTTCTTTTTGAGAAGCTACGAAATCTGGATATAGTCTTTCCATGCATTCAGGGCAGATTGAGTGAGTGAAGTCAACATCGCCTAAGCCTGAAAGATAGGTTTCTACCGCTTGCCAATAATTGTCACCATCTTTAATCTTTTTACACGCTGCACAGATTGGGAGTAACCCCTCTAATTGCTTTACCTTGCTTGCCGATTCTATCACCCTCTTTCCTACTCCTAGTCTTGCCTTTAACTCTATTGGTGAATATGGTTTTACAATATAATCGTCAGCGCCGGCATTTAGGGCAGTGGCAATATCTTCCGGCTCATTGTGAGTGGTTAGAATAATAATATATGGCTGATGCTCTTGTTTTGTCTCTCTAATTATCTCACAAACCTCAACACCACTTAATCCCGGCATCTCCCAGTCAATAAGTGCAAGTTTAGGTGCATCTTTTTTACTTAGTTCGTCAAGGGCGTCGCTCCCGTTTTCGACCTCAACCGCTTCGTAGCCAAAGCCTTCAACTAATTTCTTGAGAATTTTTCTCATTGTAAGTTCATCTTCCGCAATCAGAATTTTTAACATATTTCACCTTTCAGCTCGTTAAGAGCTTTTTCCATCTTCAAAATTTGATTTTGTGCCTTTGTTTTATTTCCATCTCTTGCCGCAAATTCGGCAATCTTTGCAATGTTAGATAAACGAATTGCTCCAATATTGAGAGTAGCTCCTTTCATGCTATGGGCATGACGTTTGGCTGAATTGAGGTCGTCTTCCGAGAGTGCTTTCTCAAAATCTTTGATTAGTTCTGGAATACTTCCTAACGCTGCATTGAGAATTTCCTGTTGGGTTTCTTTGTCGTCAGGAAACATCATTTCAAGTTGTGTAGAATCATAAGATGGCAAAATATCGGATTTATCGTCTGTTTCGTGAGCATCCTTTGCTAGCTCTTTTTCTTCTATATGTTTCTTTGCCTCTTGATGTAACTTTTCTTTTGGTTGACTGAAAACTATTTGCGTCATTGTTTCTTTAAATTTTTTAACATTTAGTGGTTTGAAGATAATGTCGGTAACTTCACTTTTGCGAATTGATTTAATCTTGTCATTGTTTTCTGGAAGTCCGGTTATTACCACTATTTTTATTTTGCAGTATCGCTCATCTTCTCTTAATTTTTTGATTAGGGTTGCACCGTCAATATTTGGCATCCTGACATCTGTTATCAATATATTCGGCATAAAACTGCCAAGCATTGTGCATGCTTGAATACCATCTTTTGCTTCTTTTATTCGCGCATCAGGAATGGTGCTACGGATAGTCTTTACCAAGAGATGGCGGAAGTTTTTATCATCTTCCGCAATTAAAATTTTAACATCTTGCCTTTGTTTGATTTCTTTTGGCAATGCACAGAAGTTTATGATTGTCCTTTTAATTTCGTTTGGAGATATTGGTTTGCTTAGATAGGCATCCATTCCTGCTTGTGTGCATTTTTTCTCATCATCTTTCATTGCATGGGCAGTCATTGCTACTATTGGGAGATGTTTGAGTTCCTTTGATTTTTCAAATTCCCTTATTTTGCTAGTTGCCTCATAGCCATCCATTACCGGCATTGAGCAATCCATAAAGACTAAGTCATAGTCGTTTGTTTTAATCTTTTCGATTGCTTCACTACCATTATTTGCAATATCTGGTGTTGCCGAAAATTGATTCAAGATACTCGTTACTACTTTTTGATTAATTAGATTGTCTTCAACAACCAGCACCTTGACACTTGAGGCATCGAAGTTAGTTTTGTTCTTGCCTCTTCTTTCCTTAATAGTGTGATCGGTTATAAATTCTGAATTATAGCTTGGAGAGAATATATCTATCAATAATTTATATAGATTTGTGGCATTTAGGGGTTTGGTGAGGAAACCACAGAACCCGGTATTTTTGAATTTTTCCTCTTCACCTCGCATCACAAGTGAGGCAATTACTACTAATTTGGAGTTTGCAAGGTGTTTGCTATCTATTAATTTTTTTCCTGTTTCAAGCCCATTCATGTTTGGCATATTATAATCCAGTAAAATTGCATCATATGGCTTTCCTTCTTCCTTTGCCTTCTTTGTCCTTGAGATTGCTTCTTCACCGTGACTGGCTTCTTCTGTATTTATTTGCCAATTTTCCAGGTGTTCATTGATTATCTGTCGGTTGATTGCATTATCGTCAACAATTAAAATTCGTCTATTGGTTAGGTCAGCCGTTGCAGTAAGTTGTTTGTTTTTGTGTTGGACAATTGGTAGCTCTATGGTAAAGAAGAAGGTTGAACCACAATTTTTTTTGCTTTCTACTTCAAGTTCTCCTCCCATCAAATTCACTAAGTGCCTACTGATAGACAGACCAAGTCCGGTTCCGCCATATTTACGAGTGGTGCTTGCATCAGCTTGAGAAAATGCTGAAAATACCTTTTGGGTCTCTTCTTTTGTCATCCCAATCCCAGTGTCTTTTATCTTAAATATTACCTTTGCCGTATTACGAATTTTGTTTATTTTTTTTGCTTCAATATCGAATACAACATGACCTTTCTGGGTAAACTTTACTGCGTTATTCCCAAGATTTGTTAAAATTTGCCGCAATCTGCCGGAGTCAGCAATTACCCAAGTTGGTGTATCCGGTGCATAGCGCATAAGGAAAGAAATTCCTTTGCTGTTAGCTGTTGGTAATAAAAGGTTGATAACATCCTCTACTGCATTTTGGAGATTACATTCAATTGGAGATAAATCAAGTTTACCTGCCTCGACTTTAGAAAAATCGAGAATATCATTGATAATACTTATTAGTGTTTGTCCCGAATGGTTAATGATTTTTATATAATTTCTCTGTCTTTCGGAAAGTTCTGTGTCTAACAAAAGATCAGTCATTCCAATTACTCCATTCATTGGCGTTCTTATTTCATGACTCATATTTGCCAAAAATTCACTTTTCGTCTTGTTTGCTTTTTTTGCCTCAAGCATTGCCTCTTGCAATTGAATCTCTTTTTTTTCAAGGATTGATATACTGGTAAAACTGTGTTTTAGCCTGTCAATCATACTGTTAAAAGAATTTGCAAGGATTTTTATTTCATCATCTGAGTTGATTTCTACTCTTTTGTCAAAATTGCCATCACCAACCATTTTTGCAGTTTCAGATAGTTTAATGATTGGCTCAATAAAGGATTTAGACAGCTTTAGCGATACAAGCATTGCGATAATTATTAGCAATAGTGAAATGGTAATCGCTGTAATTATTGATTGATAAATCATCTTCTTTTCTTCATCTCGTGACAAGACAAGCACTATATAGCCAATAGTTTTTAGTGATGGAGTCCTTACGCCTACTCCTACATAATGGGTGTCGTCGATTAGGGCTGTGTGTCTAAGTTTTTTGCTTGCCTTTAATTGTTTGATAAAGTCGGGCAAAAATGGTGTTCCTGCTGTTGCATTTTCAGGGGTGCCATCATAGAGTATTATTCCGTTTTCATCTAAGGCGTAGCGTTTGATGATATTTAATGCCTCGTCAGTTCTTTTGAGATTATCCTTTATTTTGCTTATTCTAAGATTATAAAAATCTTCATCAAGGCTAAGCGACATTTCATTTAGGGTTGCCATTGCTTTAGCTTGTGCGGTTTGTTGAATTATGTTTATTTGCATTGTTGTCATTATTATGGTTAGTAATACAACCGAGATGATAACCAAAAGTGTGGAGTAGATGGTGAGTTTTGTTTGAATGTTTTTCATATTATTCGTAAGCAATCTTCGATAAGAGGTTATTTGTTTGATTGATAATTTTTTCTTCATTATTTATTTTTTCAAACTTAACTGTCTTGCTTAATTCAAACAAAGTTGCTTTACCGTTTGGAGTTTTTTCCATATTTACAAGGCTCTTAATAAACAGGTTTATGAATTTTTGACTAAGTTCTCTTCGGCATGCCACGATACTTCTCGGCACCGTTGGGGTGTTGTGGATTATTTTGAGTTGTTTTTTTAGGTTTGGTGCAATCTTAATGAAGGCTGCATTGTTGGTGGCTCCGGCACTTATCTTGTTTTTGACAACCCATATAAATGTATTGTCGTCATCTTTGCTAAAGAGATAACCTATTTTATCTTTAGGTACTTCACTGTTGCATTTTTCAACCTTTTTAAATTTAAATCCTTCGTTGCTTATGCTTGCTTTTGGTAAGGCGTATGAGCTGGTTGAGCCAATGTCTTCAAATGCAATAATGTGTCCTTTTAGATTCGCAAGTGAATTTATGTTGCTATTCTTGTTTACAAATACAACGCTATGATATTCCCTAACTCCCTTTTTCCATCTTCTGAGAATCAGTTTTAGTTTTGTATGGTTTGCTGTCTCTATAACGGGAAACACGGTATCAATGAAAATTTCGATTTGTTTGTTATTTATCATTTTTATCATTGTTGGAATATCTCGCGCTACTGTGGTCTCGAAATGGTAACTCTTTAGTTCCGGACATTGATTGAGATATTTTGCTAATGGTTGGTAGGTACGAATTTTATCCAAAACATCTATGCCAATCGTTCCTATCCGAATGAGTTTTTTATTTTTGTCTTGCTGTTGAGATGATTTTGGAATATTAAAAGGAATTGCTTGGGTCTTGTCGATTGAATACCAATAACCCAAAGAAGACATGCCGGCAAAGATTATAATCAACAGAAAGATAATATACATTGTGGTCTTTTCATTCATCAGTAATGTCCTTTTTGATATCTTGAGCTTTGTTAAATCAAATTTCCCTATCTGTTCCCTAAGTTTGTCGAGGGGAGAAGTCTATGATTGTAAACATTAATTATTAATCGTAATATACACCAAACAAAAAGATATGCAATTAATTTTATCAAGAAGTTCTTCGTATTTGTATCCTTGCAAGATATATATTTTATATTATAAATAGTTATTAGTTTTATAGTTATGGATTTGGATTTAAATAATGGAATACACTATAGAGGAAGTTTTATCTAAGGTCGAAAGTGAACTTCCATCTTTGTCCCCAACTTCTGCAAAGGTCAACCAATTAGCCAATGATATTAATTGTGCACCGAGTGAGCTAACTCGAGTAATAAAGTTAGATCCTGTGTTGTCAATGAAGGTTATGAGACTGGTTAATTCTTCATATATTGGGACCCCCAACAAGGTGGTAAGCCTTGAAAAAGCGATTATCATGCTGGGAATGAATACAATAAAAAATCTTGCCCTTAGTGCTGCGGTATTGGGACAATTTGCAAGAACTCACGGCAAAGTAGAAGTCTTTTCAATAGATGAATTTTGGGTTCATTCTCTATCGGTCGGTGTTACCGCCAAAGGAATTGCTGTTCATCGTGGTGTTGACAAAAGAATAGTGGAAGATTATTTTATTGCCGGACTTGGACATACGATGGGATTGTTGGTTGAAAGTTTTTTTTATCCAGAAGAGATTATGGAAGTGGTAGAGATGGCACCTAAAATGGGGATTATTGCGGCGGAAGAATATGCTCTATGTGGATTAAATCACTGTGTTGTCGGAAAGGCACTGGCTGATAAATGGGGATTGCCGGATACTCTTTCTATGGTTATGGAGCATCACCATAACCAAGAATATGACGGAACACACAAGGAATTAGTATTGACAGTTGCCCTTGCCGATATAATATGCAAAAATAATAATCTTGGCTTATGTCTGGATAAGGTTTCATTACCGATAGAAGATGTTTTATTAGATACATTAGGGCTTGATGAAAATATCGAGAGTGAAATGATGAAGAGCATCAAGACAGAGATAGATAAATCCTTGGAGTTTTTAAAAATATGAAAATAACCTATTTCGGAGTTAGAGGCTCAATCCCTACTCCAGGTAAAGAACTTGTTAAGTATGGCGGTAATACCTCTTGTATGTTGGTAGAGACCGATAGTGCGGGAGATTTTATCTTTGACGCAGGAACAGGTATTCGAGAATGCGGAAATTATTTAATGACAAAAGGTAGTCCGGTCGATACCAAATTATTTATTTCCCATACACATTGGGATCACATCCAAGGCTTTCCTTTTTTTGTGCCTTCATACATCCCCGGCAATAAACTTAAGGTTTTTGGACCACCGAGTGATGTTCAAAAATTAACAATTAAAGACATTATGGCAATGCAGACCAATTATGAATATTTTCCGGTTAGGGTAAGTCAACTTGGAGCAGATATAGATTATACTGACACTGCTGAGGGAATAATTATTGAAGAGGATAAGTTTAAGATTAGTGCCTGCAAACTCAATCATCCGGTAAATTGTTTTGCTTATAAAATTGAATGTGACGGTAAAACATTTGTTTATGGTGGCGACCATGAGGCATATCGAAATATTTATCGCGGAGATGAATCTTGTGATTTTGATGAAGAATTTCTTCTTGAGTTGGATGCGAATGCTGATAGTCAAAATCAAAAGATTGCGGATTTTTTGACAGGGGCAGACCTTGTTAGTTGGGATGCACAATATACAGAAGAAGAATATTTGGCAAAGGTAGGTTGGGGGCATAGCTCCTATGAATCAGATATTAAATTGGCAAAATCCGCCAAACTGAAGAGAATGATTTTTTCTCATCATGATCCAATTTCTCACGATGACGTCTTGACTGAAAGAGAAGACAAATATAAAAAAATTGGTTTAGAAAACGATATTGAAATTGTCTTTTCTAAAGAAGGAATGATTGTCGAACTTAATTAATGTTTGATAAATATTAAATTGTAACGAAAGGTTATTTGATGACGAAAAAGGATAATAGCAAATTTACCACTATGAAAAATATTGTATCGCTTTGTAAGAGAAGGGGCTTTATTTTTCAATCTTCTGAAATTTATGGTGGGTTGAGAAGTTGTTATGATTATGGTCCGCTGGGAGTTGAACTAAAGAAAAATGTCAAAGAAGAGTGGTGGAAGTCTATGGTCCATCGTCGTGACGATATTGTCGGACTCGATTGCTCAATAATTATGCATCCGAAGGTTTGGGAGGCATCTGGACATTTATCTGGTTTTACCGATCCATTGGTTGATTGCCGTAATTGTAAAGAAAGATTTCGGGCAGATCACGCCCCTGTGGTTTCTGCCGGAACAGAGGTTGAATATAAAGAAGGTGGAAAATCGAAAGGGAAAAAGATAACCGCAATTGTTGGCGAACAGGGTTATGTCTGCCCAAATTGTGGTAGTTGTGATTTGTCTGATGAGAGATTGTTTAATCTTATGTTTAGAACCAATATGGGCGTAGTTGACCCAACGCAAGAAATTGCAAATAGGATTGATGATTTAGCTAAATTGGATAAAGATGAAAGGCGAGCTGAATTATCAAAAATGATTGCAAAGAGTGCAGTGTATTTGCGACCGGAGACCGCACAGGGTATGTTTGTCAACTTTCTTAACATTACTCAGAGTTCTCGAGTAAAGCTTCCTTTCGGAATTGCTCAAATGGGCAAAAGTTATCGAAATGAAGTGACACCTGGAAACCTTACCTTTAGGACTTGTGAGTTTGAGCAGATGGAGATGGAATTCTTTGTAAAACCGGGTGAAGATGATGAGTGGTATAAGTATTGGCATAAAGAACGTTATAATTGGTATTTAAATCTTGGTATAAGTAAAGAGCGGTTGAGGATGAGGGATCACGACGAAGATGAACTTGCTCATTACGCTAAGGGTTGTGCCGATGTTGAATATTTCTTCCCGTTTGAAAACGCAGATGGTGAGGGAGAGTGGGCAGAATTAGAAGGAGTTGCCAATCGAACTGACTATGACCTCAAAAAACATAGTGAACATTCAGGTAAAAATTTGCTTTATTTTGATCAAGATACAGGAGAAAAATTTACTCCGTATGTTATTGAGCCCGCCGCTGGTGCAGATAGGGCTACTTTGGCATTTTTGTGTGATGCCTATTGCGAAGAAGAGATTAAGGAGGGAGATGTTAGGACTGTTCTTAAATTTGATCCGAGACTTGCTCCAATTAAAGCTGCAGTTTTTCCATTGGTTAAAAAAGATGGAATGCCGGAAAAAGCAACTGATATTCACAAGGAGTTACTTGCTGCCGGAATTAACTCTCAATATGATCAAGCCGGTGCTGTAGGTAGAAGATATCGAAGAATGGATGAGGTTGGAACTCCTTGGTGTATTACTGTTGATGGTGATACTAATGAAGGTAAAGGTGTGACCGTACGTGAGCGTGATTCTATGGAACAAGAGCGTATTCCGGTTGAAGGAATAGTTGATTATGTCAAAGACCGCATGTTGAAAACAGATTAATTTTTAATGTTTCTAATAACTCTAAATTCCGTAGTTGGAATTTAGAGTTAAAAAGCATCTGCCCTTTGTGGGTATAAAAGTAAAGGACGCTCTACGAACGATATTTAATGAAAAGAAAGCCTAGGTTTTCTTTTACTCCAGAGCACAAGCATCCATTGGGTAAAGAGAAATATAGGTGACGAAAATTATCAAAATTGCCTTTAGCAATAGCTAAAACACCTTCATTCTCAATTTTTAATTCTCAATTTTTAATTAAATTCCGTATCAACTACCAACTGTTTTTTTCTCACTACGCTTTCGTTCATTTGCATCTAAGATTCTCTTTCTTATTCGAAAACATATTGGAGTTATTTCAACTAATTCATCCTCATCAATATACTCAAGAGTGGTTTCTAATGACATATCACGAGGTGGAGCAATTACTAAGTTTTTGTCACTACCTGCAGCACGGGTATTGGTCATTTTTTTGCCCTTACAAATATTAACCATCAAATCATCACTTTTGTTGTTTTCACCAACAACCATTCCCGGATAAACTTTTGCCTGGACGGAGATGAAAAACTCTCCCCTTATCTGTAGTGAATCTAATGCGTAACTTGTTGCCTCTCCAGTATCAATGCTAACCATAACTCCAGCTATTCTTCCTGGAATATCTCCGCGGTAGGTATCGTATTCCGCAAAGACATGATTGATTACCGCTTCGCCCTTTGTCGCATTTAACATCCTGTTTCTAATTCCGATTAACCCTCTACTAGGGATACTAAATGAGATGTGGTGGCGATTTCCTCTCTTTTCCATTTTTTCCATAGTTGCTTTTCTTGTGCCGGCAATTTCTAAAACCTTGCCACTAAATTCTTCCGGTACATCTACTGTTAATACTTCAATTGGTTCGCAAGTCTTACCTTCAATTTCTTTAAAAATTACACTTGGCTTACCAACCGCAAATTCATAACCTTCACGACGCATATTTTCGATTAAAATTCCAATGTGCAAAAGTCCACGACCACAAACAATAAAGGTGTCTTGGCGAGTTTCATGTTGTTCAACTTTTAATGCAACATTGCTTTGCAATTCTTTGTAAAGTCTCTCTCTTAGGTGACGGCTAGTTACAAATTTCCCTTCTTTACCAGCGAGTGGAGAATTGTTAACAATAAATTCCATTCTGAGAGTTGGATCATCAACCTTAATGAATGGTAGTGCTTCTAAGCAGTCTGGTGAGCAAATGGTGTCTCCGATATCAACTTCGGGTATGCCGGTAATACAGACAATTTCACCTGCTTCAGCACAAGTAATTTTTTCTTTGGTGAGTGCAGAAATGAAGTGTAGTTCCTCAACTCGTGATGTCTTTTGGCTTCCGTCTTCTTTCAATAGGGTAACTCTCTCTTTTTCTTTGACTCTCCCTCTTGCGATTCTACCGATAGCAATTCTGCCAACATAGTCATTGTAGTCAACGCTTACTACTTGAAATTGAAATGGAGCATCAATGTCTACATTTGGAGAGGGGATGTTTTCAACAACAGAATCTAATAGCGGAGTGCAGTCTGTTTCTGTGCCGTCAGGTTCATTTCTGGTATATCCCTCTTTGCCTGAAGCATAGATGACAGGAAAATCAAGTTGATCGTTAGATGCATCAAGGCTAACAAATAAATCAAAAACTTCATCAAGGACGGTGTCCGGTCTTGCGTCAGGGCGGTCGATTTTGTTTATAACTACTAACGGTTTTAATCCCAAACCTAATGCCTTTTTCAAAACGAATCTCGTCTGTGGCATTGGTCCTTCAAACGAATCTACCAATAAAAGCACTCCATCAGCCATACTGAGCACTCGTTCTACTTCACCACCAAAGTCAGCATGCCCTGGGGTATCAACAATGTTGATTTTTATTCCTTTGTAGATTACCGAGGTGTTTTTAGAGAGAATGGTTATCCCTCTTTCTCGTTCGATGTCGTTTGAATCCATTACACATTCTTGCATAACTTGATTATCTCTAAATACTTCAGATTGTTTTAGGATTGCGTCCACGAGAGTTGTTTTACCATGGTCAACGTGGGCGATAATAGCGATATTTCTAAGTTTTTCTATATTTGTCAAAATTTATCCTCGGTTAATGTTCGTATATTAAAAAAAAGAATTTAATCTTACTGTGAAATATGGCGTAATCAAGTTAAATATAATATTGTTCAGTCTTGTGATAATTATTGTTTCATAAAAACAATGATTTGTGTAAGATGTAGCTGTTTTCTAATAGAGCGAAAGTATTATGAATTTTCAAATTAAGAAAAAAATCAAATTTTCCGTTTTCCTTATCTTCTTGGTTTTTGTCCTTGGGTCATTGGGATTCTACGTGCTGCTAGATCTTCCTCTGCTTGAATGTTTTTATCTCACGATTGTAATGTGTGAGGAACACCATGCGCATCGCTTTATATCCGGGAACGTTTGATCCGATTACACGGGGTCATATTGATATCATCCGCCGC
>CAMZKK010000080.1 GCA_947311175.1 uncultured Planctomycetota bacterium
CAGTTTCACTGAACCTCTTCAATGATGATGGGACAATCACTAAATGTAAGAAATCAGATTTTATGCACAGACTTGAAGAACTTCTGTAGTTCCTGATGCGGCCATTAGCCAACTGGAAGTGGAAGCAGAGGCAATCATCTTTGATGGCCATGCTATTATCCAGATTGCCCCAATCAAAAGGCAACTAATACCTAACAGAGAAAAGTCAGGCCAACTATTAAATAGTAGTATTTTGTTAAATGAATCAATTAGCCCGACCATTGGGTTAAGGTAAAATAGTGCGCGGAATTTGTTAGTAGATGCCGTCACATTTGAGAGTGGATAGAGGATTGGAGTTGCAAGAAGCCAAAATTGCATAACATAAGGAATTATCATTATGATGTCACGCTTGTAGGTGCCAATTGAGGCAATGAATAAACCGACACCCATTGCCAACAATCCGGTTAATAATACGATTATGGGGAGTAATATTATTGAGATGCCGAATGTTGTTTTGCAAGCTATCATCACAATCAAAAGTAAAATAAAGGCAATAAAAAAATCAACAAGAGTAATCAAGATTCCGGTTAATGGAAAGATTTCTCGTCTTATGGGGATTTTTTTTAAAATAGGTGTGTTGGTATAAATGCTGGGTCCTGATTTGGTTACTGCATTAGAAAAGAATGTCCATAGCGTAAGCGGACAAAAAAGCATGAGGGCAGAGCTTATGTTTTTTTTTGAGCTGATATCAAGAATGTTTCTAAGAAAAAGAAATATAATCATGATGGATAGTGGTTGAATAATTGCCCACAACGGACCAAGAACGCTTCTTCTATATTTAGAACGCCACTCCCTAACGAGTAGTGAGTGGATTAGTGATACATACACAGATATCCGGTATGGATTATTTGTCGATGACTCTTTGTCTTTAGGGTTATTGTTTGCATTCATTACATTAAACTTACAAACCTAGTTTTTAAAATCAAGAACAAATCAAATTAAGCCCAACATATCGCTTTGGTAAATAAATTTATCATAAAAAAACTTTTTCTTGTTTATGTCGTGCAAATGGCTACAAATATAGAGCGTGAGTTTAGATGTAATATGAATTTTGGATGGACAAATAAATGCCGAAAGAAGATTGGGTTAAGAATACAGTTCAAACAATCTTTTCGAAAGAAAAGTTATATCCGGAAGGTAAGGTTAAATCTATTTTAGATGTTGCCTGCGGTTTATCTCTCAAAAGTCAATATCTTGATGCTGAGGTGAGGGTTGGGGTTGATATATATATGCCTTATTTGCAAGCCATTGATACTGATGTTCCTTATTCGGTAGTCAATGCAGATGTTAAAGATTTGGCTAAGTTATTTATTCCAAAATCTTTTGATCTTGTACTTTTGTTAGACATTCTTGAACATCTTGAAAAAGATGATGCCTTAAAGCTTATAGAAACTGCTGAAAAAATTGCCAAAGTTGCGGTAATTGCTGAATCACCACTTGGCTATGTTCCGCAAAATATTGATATTTGGGGTAAGGGAGGTCACGAATATCAGACTCACCGTTCGGCGTGGGAAAAAAGCGATTTTACTAATCGTGGATATCAGGTATTGTTAAGAGATTATAAAATGAGTGATGTTACGAGACATACCGATATGAGTGTGGATACTGATATTGTTTTGATAGATGCAATTAAGCGTTTTGATTTGGAGTAAATAGAAATGAAAATACTTGTTACTGGTGGACTAGGGACAATTGGGCATAAATTAACTGGAGAATTGCGTTCTCGCGGACACGATGTTTGGATTTGTGATATTCCGCATCACCATGATAAACAATATTATCGTTGTGATGTTGGCAGTTTTTATCAAGTAAATAGGATTTTTTCAAAGCATAAATTTGATTATGTTTATCACCTCGCTGCTGAATTTGGACGTTGGAACGGAGAGGATTACTATGATTCTCTATGGCGGACAAATGCGATTGGTACCAAAAATATAATTCGTTGCCAAGAGCAGTATGGATTCAGATTAATATTCTTTAGCTCTTCGGAAGTATATGGCGATTGGGAAGGGGTTATGGCTGAAGACGTAATGGAGAATCATGAAATAAAGCAATTGAATGACTATGCCATAAGTAAATGGGTTAGCGAAATGCAGATTATGAACTCTGCTGCTCAAAAGGGAACAGAGTCGGTGAGGGTTAGATTATTTAATACCTATGGTCCGGGAGAATATTATAGCAATTACAGAAGTGCGTTATGTCGGTTTATTTATCATGCACTCCATAATATGCCATACACTGTTTACTTGGGGCATCACAGAACATCTACTTATGTCACCGATACCTGTAATACCTTATCGAATATTGCAGACAATTTTATTGCCGGAGAAGTTTATAATATTGGTGGTACTGAATATCATAATATGAAAGAGGCATCAGACGCTATCCTTGAGTGTGTAGGGATTGATGACTCAATTGTCTCTTATGTTGAAGGTGAACCGTTTACGACTAAGGACAAAAAGGTTAGTGTTGAAAAGGCAGAAAGAGATTTGAATCATAAATGCTTAGTTGATTTCAAGGAAGGAATTCCTTTGACGGTTGACTGGATGGAACAAGTTTATCTTAAGCATGGTGAATCTATTCCGGTGTCAATCCCGCAAAAAAAGGCATTGTTATAGAGATGAGAGTTCTTTATCTGAGTGATAATCCAACAGAGTTTAGGAATGCATATTATTATGATGATTGGATTTCTCTTTTTGTGCATCATCACGATGTCACTTTGTGGGGTCCGGGGTACTCTGAACCATCAAGGGAAGATATTGATGGTGCAGAATTATTAATTGTTGGTCATGGTGCATTTAATGTTTTTGTGGAATCTGGTTATACTTTTGAATTGAGAAAAAAAAGAAATTTTTTCTCTTCGCATAATGATGGGTATTATGGTTCCGCAATCCGCAATTTATCATGCCCAAAAATATTTTTCTCCAAAAACGATTACAAGTATGTATTGGGCAAATCAATGATTTGCAAAAATGAAGGGATAAAACTACTTATTACCAATAGCCGTAGCACTATCCCTGAATTTGCTGAGCATGGTGTGTTGGCAGAATGGATTCCTTTTGGGGTTGATTTGGGCGTTTTCAAGGATTATGGTTTAGATAAAACTATTGATATTGGTTTTAGGGGAAACCTTAATAGTGTTTACAATGGTGGTATCAGAGAAAGGCTTATTGCTCAAGTTGGGGTTGAATGTGCAGATTTAAATTTGGATTTAGTGACCTCTGACGACGGTGAGAATTTCTTGATTATGGAAGATTACGCTAGGTGGATTAATCGTTGCAGTTTGATTGTGAATACGGTGTCAGCTTGTGAGACAGTCGGACCTAAGTGGTGGGAAGAGATGGCTTGTGGCAGTGTCCCTTTAGCACCGGAAAATGACTACGAAGGATTGTTTGAGCCTGATGTGCACTACCTATCGGTTAAACCGGATTTTTCAAATCTACGCAGTCAGATTGATAGATTTTTCTCAGATAAAGATTTCAAAAATAATATTTTACAAAACTGTTTGAAAATAGTGCAGTCGGCGGAAATGGAAAATAGATATCAAGAGTTATCGAATGTTTTAAAAAAAACATTATTATGTGAGATATAGAATGAAAAAATGGAGTGACGATTTTAATTGTTATCTTGAGAAGAAATTGGATGTGCTTGATAAAAATTCTTTGCTTGATAAATTTTCGTGGGTTGAAGATGTTTATAATAGAGCAAACTGTTTACTCAGCCCGAAAGCATTGAATAGTATTTCTCCAAATGAACTTTATGCAGGACTTGTGGCTTTGAGTGTGCCAGGATTTAAGATTAAGGTGACTAACCTTGGTAGAGAAAATAATGTTGAAAGGATTAGAGAATCTCTCATTACCTTGATTACCGAACAAGGGGATTTCGAACAAAAATATCGGGCATCTAAATTCCCGCAAGCGGGAAGAGTTACGGTCTCTGAATTATTAGGAATAACCAAACCAATAAGATTTTACTTTAAAAATGCAGCCTTTACTCGTGGGCTTGCGCAAGTTGTTCCATTTTATACCAAAAAAGCGATTGATGAGTTGAGCTATGATGATTTGTATGATATTTGTAATGAACTGTCACGAATAATGATTGAGTTCTTTACAAATAAAGGATGTGGAGATTTTGCCAGAAAATATAAATTTTTATTACTCTACGCACTACTTGTTCTAAATAAACAGAAAATCTAAAATTTGAAAAACAAAAATTTGAAAAACAAAAAATGGCAAAGCTCAATAATATACAAAACAGCAAATTAAAAAATTTCCTTTATGGTCTTTTCTTGCCAATAAAGGCGGCAGGGATTTTGCGACGAAATCCAAGATTGATTCCGTATGCTATTTTGCCATTTGTAATTAATCTTTTGGTTTTTGTGGTTGTCGTTTTTGTCACCTTTCATTGGGTAATCCCAGCCATTAATATTGAAGAGTATTCTCCTCAATGGGCAGGAGTAGTTGGAAAGTGGCTACTTTCGATTATTGAATTTGTTTTGTTGCTTGGGATGTTATTGACATTTTTTTATTTTGGTTTTACCACTATTGGGATGGTTCTAGCCAGTCCCTTTAATGATTTGTTGTCAGAAAAAATTGAAGAGATGTTGACGAAAAATATAGGACAAGAAAAAACTTTTAATCTATGGTTAAAGATAACGCTGCACAGTTTGATTGAGTCATTGAAGATTGCCGGTAAACAAATTTTATTTATGATTCTTGCCTTGCCTTTTTTGTTTATTCCGATTGTAGGGTTTATTCCGATGTTTGTAGTTTCTGCCTACTTTACCGGTCTTGGTTTTTTTGACATTGCACTGGCTCGGCATTTTATTAAGTCAGAGATTAGAAAGCGTGAGATTAAAAAAATAAAGTGGCAACTATTTGGCTTAGGGGTGGTGATGGAGTTGTCATTACTTGTTCCGATTTTGGGTTTGTTTGTTTTTCCTCTTGGTGCTATTGCAGCTACGGTGATGTTTTGTAATATGGATTGGGAAGAGATTGGTAATGTTCGGAGGTTAATTTGAAAATATGGGTAGATGCCGACGCTTGTCCGGTAGTGATAAAAGATATTTTGTTTAAGGCTGCCGAGAGAACCTCTACGGAAATGACTCTCGTTGCCAATCAGCCGATGTATATTCCAAAGTCTGAATTGATAACCTTTATTCAGGTAAAACCTGGAGCAGATGTTGCCGACAAGGAAATTGTTGCAAGGCTTGATGTCGGTGATTTGGTAATTACTGCCGATATTCCTTTAGCTTCAGATGTGATTGACAAAGAAGCTCAGGCACTAAATCCGAGAGGAGAATTATATACTCCAGACAATATAAAGGCTCGTCTTAGTATGCGAGGTTTTATGGAGTCATTGCGTTCTGGTGGTGTTAATACCGGTGG
>CAMZKK010000081.1 GCA_947311175.1 uncultured Planctomycetota bacterium
ATAATAGTCAAACCCAAGCTCCGTAAAGATATGCCCCGGCTCAATAACATTACGCAGTGAATCGACAAGTGCTTCAACCAGCCATTCAATTTGTGAACCAATGAATGGAATTTTTTTAACTACCTTCCTTACTTCTTTCCTGATTTTATGATATAAAGGCTCGGTGCGAATTCTGGTCAAACAACTTGAAAGTGCTCCAACCGTTTCGGCTATTGCCATATCATTGTCATTAAGAATAACCAAAATATTTTCATTGATATGTCCCGCATGATTTAAGGCTTCAAAAGCAAGACCAGCACCAATAGAGCCGTCACCAATTATTGCGATTGGATGGCTATCTATGCCATTAAGTCGAGATGCCACTGCCAATCCAAGTGCGTTTGAAATACTGGTTGCGGCATGACCGGCGACGAATGGATCCTGTTTGCATTCCTTCGGATTTGGAAAACCGGTGATACCATTTTTTTGTCGCAAGGTATGAAATTTATCAAGCCTACCTGTCAATAACTTATGAACATAGCATTGATGACCAACATCAAAGACTAAGTAGTCTTTATCGAAATCAAACACCTTATGAAGTGCCAAAGTAATCTCAACCACACCAAGATTACTAGCAAGATGTCCACCATTAGCCCCAACAACCTCTATCAATTTCGCCCTAATCTCTTCTCCCAATAACGTTAAATCTGCAATATTAAAATTATTTATATCTTGCTGAGATTTTATTTCAGCAAGTAGTGATTTTTTATCAGTCATGTTAACAATCCCTCTCTTCAATAAAATCGGCTAACAAATGTAGCATCAATGCATGTTCGCCAAATCCTTCCAAACATTTTTTTGCTTCAATAACGGTTTCTTTTAAAAGTTTTTTAGCATCATCCATTCCCATTAATGCAGGATACGTTAGTTTTCCGGTTGCTTGATCTTTCCCTACCGTTTTACCCATTTTTTCCGAAGATGATTCAATATCAAGAATGTCATCTTTTATCTGGAAAGCAAGACCTATCTTCTTTCCATATTTCTGTAATTTTTTAAATTCATCGCTGTTCGCTCCTCCGGTAATTGCTCCCATCTCAACGGCTGAAGTAATTAACGCGCCGGTTTTTCGGCAATGGATAGCTTCCACTACTTCAAGTGGCTCTATCGCAGTGAGCTGTGATGAGCTTGATAAATCTTTAGCAGTAGATTTTTCTCCCTCAATATCCATTACTTGTCCACCCACCATTCCTGCTTGTCCGGCAGCATTTGCGAGAGATAAAACCAGTCTTGGAATATCTGTATTATCAGAATGTTTGGCAATTGTTGAAAACGCCAAGGTAAGCAAAGCATCTCCGGCAAGGATAGCAATTGCTTCGCCGAATGCCTTATGACATGAAAGTTTTCCTCGGCGATAATCATCATCATCCATTGCCGGCAAATCATCATGAATAAGCGAATAGGTATGAATCATCTCAATCGCACAAGCTGCCCCCATTGCGATTGAATAATCTTTAGAAAAAATACTTTTAGTCATAATCACTAAAAGCGGGCGTAATCGTTTGCCACCAGCAAATACGCTATAACGCATTGCTTCATGCAGGACAGTTGGCTCTTCCTTTAAACGTGGTAAAAATTTTTCAAGTGCATCATCTACCTCTAGATTCAGCTCTTTCATTCTTTTGATTAATCGATTCAAAATCTATATCCTTTATTTAAGCGCCTGCTTCTTCTTCAAAATCCTCAACCACCAATTTTCCCGAAGACTCTATTAATTGTTTAACTTTTTTTTGCGCATCATTAATCTGCTTATTACACTTTTTTAAGTTATTTACTCCGCTTTCGTATAGCTCCATGGACTCTTCAAGACTAAGCTCCCCTGATTCCAATTTTTCAACAACTTCTTCTGTTTGCCTTAACATATCCTCAAAGCTTATCTCTTTTTCCGCTTTTGTTTTTTTGGCCATTTTTAACTCCGGTAATTTCAATTATCCTTTTTCAATTACTTTTGAAATAAAACTACCCTCGGTTAGTTTTGTCTCAACAATATCATTTATTGTAACTTCTGAAGCCTTTCGCACAAGTTTTCTTTTTTCCGGCAACCACGTAACACTAAACCCTCTCGCCATAACATTAAGCGGACTAAGGGCTTGCAACTTTGCAGCCGACATTGATAATTTAGACTCCAAGCTTTCAATTTTGTTTTTTTGAGCTCTATGTAGTTGTTCTTCAAGATTATCAATAACTTGTTCTTTCATCATTATCATTGTCATTGGATCTTGCAATACCTGTTTTTCCGCAAGGGACTTGAGTTTAAGTTGGCTGATTTCGATTTGTTTCATCAATGCATTGTTTAATCTTTGTAGAAAATTATTTAATTGATTATTCAATTCTAATGAATCGCTTACCACAATTTCAGCTGCTTCAGATGGAGTGGCTGCTCGTAAATCTGCCACAATATCGGAAATAGAAAAATCTGTTTCATGTCCCACCGCACTAACGATAGGGGTGCTTGCATTCCAAATTGCCCGTGCTACAATCTCTTCGTTGAATGCCCATAAATCCTCAAGGCTTCCACCACCTCTACCGACAATAATAACATCGCAAAGTTTACTATCATCAAGAGCTTGTAACGCATTAACAATATCCTCCTTAGAGCCTACCCCCTGAACCTTGCACGGAGAAACAATAATATTTATCCCCGGCATCCTTCGTTTGAGAATACGGATAATATCTTGTACCGCTGCTCCGGTTGAGCTAGTAACAATACCAATTGTGGTGGGAAAATCCGGGATGTCTTTTTTGTGAATAGGAGAAAACAGCCCTTCATCTTGTAATTTTTGTTTCAATGCCTCAAATTGTGTTTGCAGGTCTCCCTCTTTTACAGATTTGACTGAATCACAAACAATTTGGTATCGACCTTGAGGCTCATAAACCGCTATTTTACCGCGTGTTTCGATATGTAATCCATCTTCAGGAGTGAATCCAAGTTTAGCGACACTACTTCGCCACATCACGCAAGAAATAGCGGAATGAGAGTCTTTTAAGGTAAAGTAATAATGCCCACTTCTTGGGGCAGAAAAATTTGAAATCTCGCCCTCTATCCATACCCTACCAATGTACCCCTCAAGAGTAGTTTTAATATCTCTTGTCACCTCACTAACAGACCGAGGAGAATTATTCTCCAATTGACATTCATCATCAATAAAATTATCTGTCATTTTTCGCCTAGGATCACGAAACCCTCTCGACATAATTAACTCCAAGTATGGTGAATTCTAAATCCATCTTCGCAATTTAGATTAAACATAAAAACAGGGGACGGGTAAGTTTACCCATTCCCCCATATTGAAAAGATTACATAAATAAATTAACCAATTTCTTTTATGTTGCTGATTATTTTACTTGCTAATTTGTATTTCACTGCATCTTCGGTACTGAGCCAGAAATCTCTATCTGCATCCTTGGTGATTGCTTCAACCTTTTTACCAGTTACTTCAGAGACGATTTTGAAATATCTTTCTCTGGTTGCTTCAATCTCATTGGCAGTGATTTCAATATCAGAAGCTGTTCCTCTGATACCGGTTGATGGTTGATGAAGAAGAAATCTTGAATTAGGCAAGGTATAATTTTTACCTTTATCGGCAGCAAGAAAAACCAAAATAGCGGCACTTGCACAGATTCCGCAAGTGATAGTAGTAATCGGTGCTTCGACAAATTTTAACATATCATAGATACCAAAAC
>CAMZKK010000082.1 GCA_947311175.1 uncultured Planctomycetota bacterium
GTTTAATAGAAAATTATCGAATTTTGGCATTTTGGGTGGTTTCTGATTTTGTCTATTCAGCAAACCCTAGTTATTCCGTGAAAAGGAGATTCTATGAACCAAGAATTGAAAAATCTGTTTGAGGAGTTTTTGAAGCTTTTGAAAAAAACACGTAATTTTGAGTCTAAAAATACAGAAAGACTTAACAGCGATATTGCAATTGAAGCCTATTCTAGCATAATTTCTAAGGTAGAATCTTTTATTAAAGTTGATGATGCATCTTTCAAAGAAGAGTTTTCTTTATTGTCTAGGTATATCTCAGAATATATAATTTTAGACAATGAGGAGGTCGTAGGAACGTGGAATCGCATAAAGAGAACTGTTAGGCTGAACCAAAACTTATGAACGATTACATCAAAAATAAACTTCAAAAATTTATAACAGAAATAGAATTTCTCAAAAAAAGTTCTACAGGAAAAACTTCTAGGGAAAAAGATAAAGTTACAAAAGGAACAATGACATATAGATTTAAGGTCATTCTTGTCGGGTATTTTTTTATTTTTTTTCTTCGTGTTAATTCGTGGTTTGCTGTAGAGACGCAATGTATTGCGTCTCTACAGATTTCAGATTATTTCAATTTTCTTTAAACTCCGAGGCGATTTATTCTGAGCATTTCGCCATCGGTGAATGTAAATTCCGGAGAATGTCCGGCGATAGGTTTGATGCGGGTGTGATAGGCATCAATAAACCAATTTGGTTGTGGGAAAAAGCTGTCTTCTTGTTCGGCAGCCGGGCTTATCCAGTTTTTTGAGCCAAGCACTGTTATCGGCGCATCTAAATAATCAAACGCCAATGATTGGAGGTTAGAAGATACATTGTGCAGGTAGCTTCCTCTTTCACAAGCATCGCTAGCGAGGATTACTTTTCCGGTCTTTTTGATTGACTCAACAAGTGGCTCATAATTTAGTGGAGTGAGGTTTCTTAAATCAATTACCTCGCATGATATACCTTTTTCTTCAAAGCTTTTTGCTGCATCTAATGCTCGATAGATTGTTGCACCAATCGTTGCGATGGTTAGGTCTGTTCCTTGTTTTCTGATAGCTGGTTCACCAAACGGAACTTCGTAGTAGCCTGTTGGCACACCATCTTTTACAAAGATTTCAGGTTGATCATAAAGTCTTTGGCTTTCAAAAAGGATAACCGGATCTGTTCCTGCAAGGGCAGTGCTTAACATTCCTTTTGCGTCATAAGGCGTGGTTGGAAATACCACTTTTAATCCCGGAACGTGAGCACACATACTTGTCCAGTCCTGTGAATGTTGAGCACCGTATTTGCTACCAACTGAAATTCTTATCACCGCAGGCATTTCCAAAATTCCTGCCGACATACTTTGCCATTTTGCAAGTTGGTTAAATATTTCATCTCCCGCTCTGCCAATGAAATCACAATACATTATTTCAGCCAATGCTCTGCCACCTGATAATGCGTAGCCAACTGCTGCCCCAACGATAGCACCTTCACTGATTGGTGAATTGAAAAGACGATGATATGGAATGCTTTCTGTTAATCCGCGATAAACCGCAAACGCTCCACCCCAATCCCGATTTTCTTCACCCCATGCACAGAGGGTTGGGTCTTCATAAAATTTATCTATGACTGCCTCAAACAATGCTTCTTTAAGGACAATGGTCTTCATTCCTGAAAGTTTTTTCCCATTTTTATCAAGCCCGAAGCGTGCTTTTTTCGCAATTCGTTGGACTTGCGGGTTATCTTCTTTTGCCATTAAGACGTCTGGTTTGCGGTCTTCTAGCTTTAATTTTTTATTGTTTGAAAACATCACATCTTCAATGTTAGGAGTTTTCCATGTATCCAAATATGGAGAGACTACCGGATCAATTGCCTTTTTAAATGCTTTGAGAACTAATGCCTTGGCATTATCTTTATTTGCTTGAATTTCTGTTTCGCCAAGAACCTTAGCCTCGATAAGTTCTTTTGCAAATCCCTCAATCGCATCATGCTCTTGCCATTTTTCAACCTCTTCTTTTGTTCGGTAACTCATTGCATCAGATGGTGAGTGTCCGCTGTAACGATAGGTTAAGGTATCAAGTAATACCGGTCCCTTGCCATCTTCAAGAATTTTTCGTTTTCGTTTTATTGCATCAATCATTGCGAGTGGTTTGTAGCCATCAACCCTTTCTGCATGCATTTGTTCAGGATTAACTCCTGCACCAATCCTAGCCAGAAATTCATAGCCCATAGTTTCTCCACAGGTTTGTCCACCCATTCCGTAATGGTTATTTACAAAATTAAAGATTAGAGGTAGTCCACCTTTATGGGCATCATCCCAGAGTTTTTTGTATTGATCCATTGCAGAAAAACATAGTCCTTCCCATACCGGACCACAACCCATTGAGGCGTCGCCAATATTTGCAATAACAATTCCATCTTTTAAATTTACTTTTTTGAATAATGCAGAACCAACTGAAATATCTGCACTGCCACCAACGATTGCATTGTTCGGATAGATGCCAAACGGTGGGAAAAATGCGTGCATTGAGCCGCCAAGACCTTTGTTCCAACCGGTTTCACGAGCAAAGACTTCTGCAAGAGTTCCGTAGATGAAAAAATCTATTGCCAAATCGGTTGTTGAGCCATTTGCATCACCTTCAACCTTTGAAAGGGCAACCCCATTCATATAGCTTTTCATTACTTCCATATTTTTTTCGTCACCTAAGATTTCGATGGTGCGAAGTCCTCTTGCCAAAATTTCACTATGGCTTCGATGGCTACCAAAAGTAAAATCATCTGGCGTTAATAAATATGATTGACCGACCGCAAGTGATTCTTGTCCGATTGAAAGATGGGCAGGTCCACGGTGATTGTATTCAATCCCTTCATACTTACCTTCAACCTTTATTAAGTTCAACATAGTTTCAAATTCACGAAGAACACACATGTCTCGATGCATCTTTGCGAGGTCGCCTTCCGGAAAATCTTTTTTTACATCCTTTACTTCTTTTTGGTAGGCATTAACCGGAATGTCTTTAAATTTTATTTTATCTTTTTTCCGTTTGTCTTCAGGACAAACATCTAACGCTTTAACCATTTTATTCCTTTCAATTATATATATCTATTTAAGGTTGAACATTGCATCATGTATTACTTCACAAATTGCAGGGTGAGGAAAAATTAACTCTTCTATATCTTTGGTGGTAAGCTCTGTCTCTATCATTACCGCGGCTGCGGCAATCATCTCTGAGGAATGTGGCCCAACCATGTGAACTCCAAGAAGTTGTTTTGTGGTTTTGTCGGCAATTACCTTGCAGATAGCTCTTTCACCATTGGATTCAGCAAGATATCTGCCATTATTTGTTAGTGGATATTTTGTGGTTACTACTTCAATTCCACGCTCTTTTGCGATGTCTTCAGTAATTCCAACACTGGCAATCTCCGGGTCGGTATAGACAACGCTTGGCACTGCATCTTCTCGACAAATATCATTGCGACCACAGATGTTGTTTATTGCAACGGTTGCTTGTCTCGAAGCAAAGTGAGCAAGTTGCCATCGTCCGGTTACATCTCCTGCTGCCCATACATTTGGGATATTGGTTTGGGCTTTTTCGTTGACCTTTATTCCTTTTCTGTCGAAATCAATTCCGATTGTTTCTAAACCAATATTTTCAGTATTTACCGCTCTGCCTGTTGCAATCAAAATAGCGTCTGCTTCAATGGTGGTTGTTTTATCTTTTTTGTCGGTAAAGCTTACCTTGCCGTCATCAATCTTGTTAACTGTTGCCTTGAGATGAAAATCAACTCCCATTGCTTTTAATTTCTTCTGAACGGTTTTTCCTAATTCTTTATCGGTAGCTCCACAGATATTAGGAAGCATTTCGATGACAGTTACTTTTTTCCCAGCCATTGCATAAAGATTTGCAAACTCAATTCCAATTACACCACCACCAATAATACATAAACTTTCAGGCATTTTATCTATTGCTAAAATACCTACATTGGTAATAACTTTGTCATTGTTTTTTAATCCTTCAATCGGTGGAATAAATGGACGAGAACCGGTGCAAATCAAGATATTTTGCGTTTCGTATTCATCATTGCCAACCGCAACGGAGTGTCTTGTTGTAATCTTTGCAGTGCCTTTAATGACCTCTACTTTATTCATCTTCATCAAAGCGGCAATTCCTGACCTTAATTTATCTTGAAGATTTTCCGTTCTTTCTTTTACCTTGCTGTAATCAAAAGAAGCATCCTTGATTGTTACTCCAAACTCTTCGGCATGCAAGGCATGATTGTAAGTCTTTGCCGAAAATAGCATAGATTTGGTTGGGATGCAACCGGTGTTCAGACATACACCACCAAGTTTATCTTCTTCGATTAGTAATACCTTTTTTCCATGTTCTCCCGCTCTTTCGGCAGCAACATAGCCTGCTGGTCCACCTCCGATTATTATTATATCATACATATTTTTATTCCTTTATAATTAACTTAGATAGCTTGCTTCGCTACGGTGAATTCAAAATTTTCAAGACCATCCACAACTGCCTTTAGGAATTTTGCAGCCGGGGCACCATCGACAACTTGATGGTCTATCGTTAGAGATAATCCCATAGTCGGTTGAAATGCAAATCCTTTTTCTGCGTCAGGTATTGCTTTTTGTTCTATTGAACAGACGCCAAGGATTGCTACCTGTGGACTATTGAGGACAGGGGTAAATGACTCTATACCAAGTGTCCCTAAATTAGTAATGGTAAATGTCCCTCCACTTAAAAGGTCGGGATTGATTGAGCCTTTTTTGCATTGGCTGGCAAGCTCTTTGATATTTCTTGAGATTTCAGAAAGTGCCATCGTGTCGGCATTATTGATGGTTGGCACCATTAAACCTCTGTCGGTATCTACAGCCAAAGATAGATTTACTTGTTTATACTGAACAACCTTTTCTGCTGATTTGCTGAATAAGGCATTTAATTCAGGAAAGTTTGGCAGTGTCCAAGAGACTACAGCACAAATCATATCGTTAAGCGTAATGTTGGGAAATGGTGAGTCTTCGCCAAGTGCTTTGATGTTTTTTCTAAAATTAAGTAATGAGGTTGCATCAGCACTTGAATTTAAGGTAAGTTGAGCATGTTCTTGAAGAGAGGCAAGCATTCTGTCACCGATTAGTTTTCTAATTCCTTTGTATGGAATTTCAATTGGCTCGTTATTGCTTTCCTTGCCAATTTCTTCTGTAACCAAATCTCGCCGTCTAACTCTACCACCAATACCGGTGGAAATGCCGGCAACCATTCCGCTTTTACTTGCTTCTGCAATAGCACTTGAAGTCATTGCGAGTCCTGCTTTTGCTGCATCTTCAATGTCTCCACTGATTACTCTACCTTTAGCCCCACTACCATTGATTCGTGTCGCATCAATCCCTTTCGCTTCGGCAAGTTTTTTGGCTCTTGGTGAGACATTTTTATTATTATCACTATTTGGCAAAATAGGGGCAGGGGTGGTTGTTGGTTTTGTTGCTGCTTGTTCGGCTGGTGTCGATTTGTCGACATGCTGTTCTTCGGTTTCATTATCAATGTTTGGTTCGAAAGTTGAAACATCTTCACCTTCTTTGCCAATTACTGCAATATTTGTCAATACCGGCACCAATTCTCCAGCTGGGAAAAAAGTTTTTAATAAGATACCATCAACCGGAGCCATTACTTCAAAGGTTGCTTTGTCGGTCTCTATTGAGCAAAGTAAGTCTTCTGTCTTTACTTCCTCTCCTTCTTTAACAGTCCATTCCACAAGTAAACATTCTTCAACCGAATTCCCTTGTTTAGGCATTTGCACAGGTGTTGCCATTTGTTTTCCTCTCTTTTAAGTTACAAAATTTTTGAAAATAATTTTTTATATGGTTTAATCTCTTTGTTTGTCTTTGGGAGATTTGTTGCGAGTATGCTTTTATCTTTGTCCGGCATCCAAGTTCCTGCTCCTGCTCTACCAAATTTACTTTCATCAATAGCGACATAGACTTCTCGTGAGCGAGTTGCTACTAAATCTTTGACTTCTGCATCATCTAATGTCACTTCCATTAATCCAAGTTTTGGCTCAATCCCCCACGATGAAAAAAAAGCAGCATCAAAAACAATGGCATTGATGCTTCTCATTGCTAAACTGCCCACAATATTGTCTGTTCGGCGATCAAGCTTTCCACCAATGAGAATTGGTTCTACTCGATTGTATCCGGCAAGTTTATGGAATGTCTCTATGTTATTGGTTGCTACTTGAAGATTTTTGCATGTAGCCAAACTTGCAATCAAGTTTAACATTGTTGTGCTACCGTCTAAATAAATTATCCCTGATTTGGGAATATATATTTCCAATTTTTTCGTAGCCTTGCGTTTGCTGGGTTTTTGAACTGTCAACCGTTCGCCAAAACGAGTTTGTTCGGCATTTACTGCTCCGCCGTGAACTCTTTTGAGTAGTCCTTGCTCATTAAGCATCATTATATCTCGTCTGATTGTCATCTCGGATACATTGAGCTTTTTTGCAGCTCCGGTAATGGTTATGCTATTGTTGGATTTCAATGATTCAAGAATAAATTTATGTCTGACCTCTTGAAGTTCACTCATGATTTCCCTTTAATTATAAATATCAACAAACTTGTTTGTTCATGTTCAATATAACATAATCTAACATTAGCGTTAAAGCAAGTTTATTTTGTAAATTTTAAAAAACTAAATTGAGGGTAGGGATATGAATATTATTGAAAAATTATTATGGAAGTTTGTAACGTGTAGAAAAATTCTCAATATGCGACAAAAATGCTCAGGGCGACAGCAGATGACAGGTAATGAATTAATAGAATTGATTCGTGTCCTAATTATGGCAAAACCCAAAACTGCGATTGAGATTGGATCATTTTGTGGAATAACATCAAAGATTATCGGCACTCATCTTTTATCAATTAACCCTTCGGCAAAACTATATTGTATTGATATTTTTGAAAGTGAAAATTCGCAAGGAGAATATTATAAAGACAGATACAAAGAAGATAATATGAAATTTAATTATGAAAAATGTTTTGATGATAATATTAAAGATTTAACAAATACAATTGTCAAGATCAAGGGGTTTTCTAACAAAGTTGAGCTGCCTAATGAATTTAAAGCAGAATTCATTTTCGTAGATGGTGACCATTCTTATAGTGCGGTTAAGAGTGATATAGAAAGATTTTCTCCAATTTTAAATGTTGGTGGCTTTATGTGTTTTCACGACGTTACTATTGGAAGATCAGGAACTATCAAGGCATTGTTAGATACCATCTGGCCATATCCGAATTCAGATTATTATTCTTTGGTTTCTCATGTTGATTCACTATTGGTTGTTAGCAAGACAGCAGAAACACCGGAGGGTGGGTTTGTGGCTAATTTATCAATTTAAGGATATGGAATTAAATAATTTGTTTTTCAAAAACAATTTTGGAGATTAGATTTATGAAAAATTATCAATGTTCGTAAATTAATGAAGAATCACAATCGTTTGTCTGCTCTAAATAGTATAGTTCGAGTAGATATGCGACGCTGGTTTTATCATATGGATAAACCTGAGACAAATCTTGTTTGGTTTGATGGTGAAGAAGAAAAGAA
>CAMZKK010000083.1 GCA_947311175.1 uncultured Planctomycetota bacterium
AAAAAAAATAAAAGGACGAAAATTGTAAAATGACTAAGTTGCATCTTTGTCATATTATCGAAGGTTGTAGCGGTGGCACCGCAAGGCAGTTAATGCAGATGGTAACTACCTTGCCTAAGAAAGGGTGTAAATTATCGATTGTTGTTGGTTCGGCAAGAAGTGCTGATTTTATTAAACTTGTACAGACAATGAATACACCGTCTGTTGATATTTTTGAAGTCAAAATGAATCGTTCAGTTTCTCCAATTTCTGACATTGTTTCCCTAATAAAAATATACAAAATTATTCGAAATATTTCCCCGGATATTATACATACGCATTGTTCTAAGGCGGGGGTGCTTGGGAGAGTTATTGCAAAATTAAATAAATGTCCGGTAATTCATACTCCACATATCTTTCCTACCGAATGGGCAAGTAATGGTATTGTTTATTATCTTTATTATTTTGTTGAACGAATGATGGCAAGAATTACGACAAAGATGATTGTTCTTAATGATGAGCAACAGAGATTTTGTTTGGAAGATTTACATCTTGAACAGGATAGGGTTTGTTTGTTGGAAAATGGAGTTGATTGCGAAGAATTTTCACCTGCGAGTAAACAGCAAATTAAAGAAGCTAAGGCTGATTTTGGAATTGATGAACACATTTTAACGATTGGGATTGCCGCGAGAATTGAACCGCAAAAGGGGCTTTTTGATTTGGTAAAAGCAATGAGGCTTGTAAAGAATAATTTTCCGCGAGTTAAACTCTTGGTTGCAGGGGAAGGTAATTTGCATAAGAAATTAATTAGTTGGATTAAAAAATATAATTTGGAAAACAATATCTCTCTCATTGGCATTCAATCTGCGATGCCTAAATTTTATCATTCACTTGATTTGTTTGTTCTTTCAAGTCATTGGGAGGGAATGCCGTATGTAGTTCTTGAGGCACAGGCTTGTGGATTAGCAGTTGTGGCAAGTTCTTGCTCCGGTACCATTGCTTTGATTACTCCGGGAGTGACAGGAAAGCTTGTCCAGATTAGCAATCAGGATTCCCTTGCCGGAGCGATTTGCAGCTGCCTGAGAGATAAAAGGCAAAGAGATAATTTGGGGAAAAATTCAAGACTACTGGTTGCCGAAAAAAGAACAATTAGCATGTGGGCTGATAAGTTATATGCTCTATATCAAAGTGTTTGATGGATTTATAAAGAATATTTGATTATGTATTTACGATAAATACAATAAAATAGATAAGATATTTTTTTCGGAGATGATATGAAATTTGGCGATGATATAGATGTAATTGAATCTTTACGAGAGTGTATTGATACAAGCACTTTTTTGACAACAATAGAAAATGTCAATAAGGGAATTTTCTATAAAAAGAAATTGAGATTGCTTACTGATTCAGAGATTAAGATTCTTGACAATAACGGTAATATTGCAACCGACTGGAAGGAAATTTTCGTAAGTGAAAAATTTAAACCGGAGCCAATTATTGGTTGTACCTTTCTTGGTAAGGCAGTTATCGGTTGTCTTGAAGGGGAGGTGAATATCAATGGCATTCCCCACCCGTCAGGCTTGATTAATTCTACCTTTTATAATGTACAGATTGATGACGGGGTGTTGGTGAAAAATGTTATGACTATTGCTTCGATAACTATTATGAACGGGGCAAGTATTGTCAATTGTCATACTGTTTCCCATGGAGAAGACAATCATTTTGGGATTGGGAAAGAGCTATCGTTGGCTATTGAAAATGGTGGGCGAGAATTGAAAATATTTCCAGAAATAAATATTGATGTTGCTCGAATTATCTGTTCGCGAAGAAATGACAAAAAATTATTGGCTGATTATGAAACATTAGTCGGTGAATATAGAGATAAATCGGAAAGTCCTTGGTCAATTGTAATGCAAAATGCCAAAATATGGAATTGTGCTAAGGTTATAAATTTCTTTCTTGGTGAAGGCGCTATTTTAGACAATGTCTGTTGTGTTAAAAATTCAGTAATTATTAGTTCGGATGAAGAGCCAGCAACGATTGAAGATGGTGCGTATGTGTCTGATAGTGTTGTTCAGTGGGGGTGTCATATCTCAACCGGGGCGATTATTCGTAACTCTATATTTACCGAATATAGTAGTGCAACATTAAATGCTAAGGTGCTTGACAGCTTGATTGGTTCGAATACTGAAATCGCGGAAGGAGAAGCGACAAGTTCTCTCGTAGGTTCCTTTGTTGGCTTTCATCATCAAGCTCTTTTGATTAGTGCATTTTGGCCGGAAGGAAAAGGTAATATTTCGTACGGGGCAAATATTGGTAGTAATCATACAGGTAAAGAACCTGATCAAGAAATATGGCCTGGCGAGGGGACTTTTTTTGGGCTTGGTAGTTCTGTTAAATTTCCCACCGATTTTACACAAGGTCCATATAGCATAATAGCTACCGGAGTCTTAGCGTTGGCACAAAAAATGATGTTCCCTTTTAGCCTTATCAATAATCCGAGTTTAACTATTTCTGATATTTCACCGGGGTTTAACGAGCTTATTCCAGCTTGGGTTTTAACAGATAATATTTTTACTATTTGGCGTAATGTGGAAAAATATAAGGCAAGAAATAAAGCGAAAAGAATAACTATTAAATATGATATTTTTAGACCAAGCATCATTGATAAGATGCTTGATGCAAGAAAACGCCTTAATTCTATTGAACAAATAAAAAGTATTTATACTGAAAAAGAAATTCAAGGTTTGGGCAAAAATTATATGTTGGAAAAAAATAGACAAAAGGCAATTGATGTGTATGCATTTTATGCAAAATACTACTGTCTTAATGAAATGTATCGGGAGATTATGCAGTTAATCGATATGCGCAAAGAAAAGATAACGGCAAGTAGTCTTTATGCTCCTGAACAAAAGAATAAGGTTTGGCAACATGCACTATCGATTTGGGATGAATTGGTAGGCACAAAAGATATTGTCGAAAACCTTAAAAAGTTGATTGATATTAAGCATGATATTGCCATGCGGGTAAAAGACTGTAAGGGCAAGGATGACGTTAGAGGCAAGAAAATTATTCGTGATTATGAGCATTCTCACGTTAGTGCTGATAATAATAAATTTGTATGTCATTCATTTGATGATGCTCAGCGATTTGCCAACGAGGTTGAAGGAATAATCAAGCATCTTGCTTAATCCTAAATAAATTCCGCAATTGATGTAGAATTTAGATTAATTATTGCTTATCGCTTGTGGTCTGATTTCAGCCATTATCTTTTCTGCACAGACCGGGCAGTAGGTATGTGAAACAATACTATTGTGAGATAGGTGTCTTCGTTTATACCACTTGCCGGTATTGCTACGGACTTTTCTACACACACAACACATAACAATAAATCCGGCAGGTCTTCCCATAGTCATATCTCTGTCGATAAAATAAATCTTAGTAGTTTTATCGACAAAGTAAAAGTATTGCTTTAGGTAAATTAATCTAAATCCCAACTGTGGAATTTAGGATGAAGGTGTTTTAGTTATAGCCAAATCACCTTTTGAAGAAATGCAAAACAGCCTCAGAACCGTTCGCGAAAACAATTCGACGCAAAGCATCACAACCATTGTTAATTATTAATTAACAATGGTCTGGTTCAACATGCACCGTAACATCAGCTATCTGTAAGGGAGAATCTAGTAGCTTGTTTTTGACTTTATGGGCAATATCGTGACCAAATTTTACCGTAATATTGGCATTGACGATGATGTGAATATCCACCAATAAATTTAAACCGCTTTTTCTGACTCGACATTTTTCGACCTCTATTACTCCATCTACTGATTGAGATTTTTCTCTAATCGTTTCGTTAATTTCTAGCGATACAGATGCATCCATAATTTCATCTAACGAAGGCATCAGCAAAGTAATGCCATTGTAGATTATTACGGCACAGGCGATGAGAGCTGCCCAGTCATCTGCAGATTCGTATCCCTTGCCGCCAATCAATGCAATTGTAATTCCAATGAAAACGGCTGCGGAGGTTATTGCGTCTGAACGATGATGCCAGGCATCGTTAGTTAGTGCGGTGCTATTCGATTCGCATCCGGTTTTAAATACAAATCTAAATAATCCCTCTTTTGTTATAATGACCAATGCTAAGACTAATAGTGTATACCATTTAGGTGAAATGTGAGGAGCTAAAATTTCACAAATACTTTGAGTCGCAATTAGGAGTGCTGCCCCTAATAAGAAAGATGATACTATAATTCCAGCAATAGATTCTGCTTTGCCGTGACCAAAAGGATGGCTGTCATCTGCTGGTTTAGCTGAGATTTTTAAACATGTTAAAACAATTATTGAAGAAATGATATCGGTAGTTGATTCTATCCCGTCAGCAATCAGTGCATATGAGTTTCCGATAATGCCGGTTAAAATCTTTATGATTGCGAGAATGACATTTGTTAATATTGAAATTTTTGATGCCTGAACACCATTGTCAATAGAAGCTTGGGAAGAGCAAAGTTCTTTTGTCTGCTCCACATTTTGCTTCTTAACGTCTTTATCCCTCATCTTCTCAATCATTTTATTTCTATTCTTCTCCATCTTTGATATCAAATGCTTCGGTACCGGTTATTTTGCTTAAAATTTCACTGGCAACAGGTGGGCAACCTTTGACGAAAATACCTTTGTCCTGATGTTTGATAGTACAGTTGCCGATGCAGATTGTTCCTGCTGGTAAACTAGTGTGTCCTTTGCCAATAGCAATATTTATTTCGTTTTGTTCAGGAAAGTATTCAAA
>CAMZKK010000084.1 GCA_947311175.1 uncultured Planctomycetota bacterium
CGGAGGCAGACAAGTCAACCAAAAACATAATTGTTAGTTCACGCTCTTCAACATACCGCTTAATAAAGGGCTTGCCCATTCGTGCCGTTACATTCCAATCTATCGTGCGGACATCATCTCCCGGCATATATTCTCGCACTTCATCAAACTCCATACCTGTCCCCTTAAAGGCACTATGGTATTCGCCAGCTAAGGCATCATTCACTGCCTTGCTGGTGTAGATTTGGATATAGCGAATTTTTTTTACAAGTTCTTTTGGTATCATGGCACTTGAATTGTATCAAAAATTTTCTTGATAATTTCTTCAGAACAAACCTCTTCCGCTTCAGCCTCATAACTAAGAGTAATTCGATGACGCAAGACATCATAACCGATGTCTTTTATATCTTGAGGAGAAACAAATCCTCTTCCTCGCAACATAGCATTACCCTTTGCAGCCATTGCCAAAAATATTGTTGCCCGAGGTGACGCACCATAACGAAGATATTGTTTTATATCAAGGTTATATTGCTCAGGTTCACGAGTTGCATGAACAATATCAACAATATAGCCTTCAATCTTTTCATCCATATAGATTGAATCAACAAGTGAACGCAATCGAATAATATCTTCAGGAGTAACAACCTGTTCAATATTGGTATTTGGTTTGGAGTTTGCCATCCTCCGTAGTATTTCTCTTTCCTCATTTTTATTTGGATAATCAACCTTCAACTTGAACATAAATCTGTCAACCTGCGCTTCAGGTAAAGGATAAGTCCCTTCTTGTTCTATTGGGTTTTGTGTTGCAAGAACCAAAAACGGATCAGGAAGCGAAAAAGTCTCTCCACCGATAGTAACTTGTTTTTCCTGCATCGCTTCAAGCAAGGCACTTTGCACCTTAGCTGGTGAGCGATTGATTTCATCTGCCAAAACAATGTTTGCAAAAACCGGACCTTTACGAATTGAAAAATCCCCGGAAGATTGGTTGTAAATCCTCGTCCCAATCAAATCAGCCGGCAATAAGTCAGGAGTAAATTGCAATCTGCTAAAAGTAGCATGTATTGCCTTAGATAAGGTTGTTACCGATAAAGTCTTAGCAAGCCCCGGAACACCCTCAATCAACACATGGTTATTACACAAGATTGCCAACAAAAGTCGATCAATCAAATAATCTTGTCCAACAACAATCTTGCCGATAGAGCTTTTAACAGCCCCCAGCAATGCAGCTTCTGCAGAAACTTTTTCAGCAATCTCTCGCACGCTTGCACTCATAGAAACTCTCCTATAAATAATAATTATTTTTGATTATTAATATATATGCAGAAAACATAAATTTCCCTCATTTGTTAAATTATTTTTCCAAAAAAATATTTACAAATTTTACTCGTCAAGCTATTGGTATATCTTCACCAATAGCTTCGTAATATCTTTTCTCAAGTTCGTGGAGTTGACGCTCAACTTCGCTTTGGATTCTCGCCTCTTCTGCTCGTTCTTTTTTCTTATCGCCATTGGTATCCTGAGGATAGATTGGGGTTCCTGCCTCGATTCGCAAGTGACATGGCTTGAAAATCTTTGCGGTTCGAGGCCAACTTTTAAACGCTCCGCCCAAATAGGTAGGAATAACGGCTGCTTTATTTTTTACCGCAATCATTCCAACCCCCCTGCGGATTTTACCAAGTGCGCCATTACTCGTTCTCGTTCCTTCAGGGAACATCACAACACATTCGTTGTTTGCAAGTTTTTTTGTCATTGCCCGCAAAGCTGAACGAGGATCACCCCCTCTATCAATCGGAAATGCATATAACTTCTTAATGACCCAACCAAACAAGAATGGATCGAAAAGAGTTTTTCTCGCCATAAAGCCAACCGGTCTTTGGTAAAATGAACCGAGAATTGTGGGGTCTAAAAATGATGCATGGTTACTCGCAATAATTACCGGGCCTTCCTCAGGCATATTTTCAGGATTCACCCTCTTCCATGTCCAAAAAATTCTAAACAAAAATCGTAAAGTCAATCGAAACAACCAATAAAAAGGAAAACACCCTTTAACTTCCTTTTCACTCACTTTACCTTCATTATCCATTGTTAACCACTCCAATAATATAATCTACAACCGCATCTACATCCATTTTTGAGGTATCAAGATATATCTGACCCTCAACCCTTTTTAGCGGGCTTATTTTTCGTTCATAGTCACTTTTATCCCGAGACTCAATATCTCTCTTTATAATCCCCAAATCCGGTGCGTTACTAGAAGATAAAAAGTCTCCCATTCTTCGCCTTGCACGACATTCAACCGAGGCATCTAAAAAGAATCGCCACTTTGCATTTGGCAAAACTACGGTTGTTATATCTCTACCCTCCATAACTACTGAGTTGTTATCAGCAATTCGTTGTTGTTCAGCAACCAACCGCTCCCTAACGTTTAGAGAGGATGCAGCAAATTTAATTTTTGCCGTCAACTCAGGCGTTCTTATTTTTTCAGACACATCTTCACCATCGATAAAAACTTTTTTCCCAAAATCGCCAAAGGTTATCGCTATTTCAGAAGCAACCCGTCCCATCTCACCTGCATCTTCCATTGCCACTCCTTGTCGTTCAGCAGCCAAGGTAACGGCTCGATACATCGCCCCAGTATCTACAAACAAAAAACCAAGCTCTTCAGCCACTCGTTTTGCCACGGTGCTTTTCCCTGAGCCGGCAGGTCCATCTATCGCTACCGATAGAATCGTTTTCTTTTCATTAATCATAACATTCCTTTTTAATGCTTCTAAATCATAAATATTAGTTATTTTCAAGCAATATGTCAGCGTTTTTATTAATTATTAACAAAAAAAACGCCTTGCAATTTTTAAATCGCAGGGCGTTTGTTTTAATTGGTGCCAAGAGGCAGACTCGAACTGCCGAACACCCGCCTTTTCAGGGCGGTGCTCTACCAACTGAGCTATCTTGGCATATTTATATTTTAAATACAATACTCGGCATACACAGAATGTCAAGATTATTTTAAGAAATAATAATATTGCTTTTATTTGAATTTTCAGCTATAAAAAATCACTGAAACAAGCAAATCGGGATAGATGACTATCCCTTTTTTTTATATCCACGGACAAATCGCATTTCTATTACAATGCGAGGTCTTTGCAGGAGCAAGTATGCAACAGTTTAAATTTCTACCAAAAGTAGATACCTATGTAATCAAGTCTATTTTATTCTACTTTGTAATGTGTACATTGACTTCATGTTTTCTTGTAGCAGTCGTTGACGCAACTCAAAGAATGGACGATTTTATTGATTTTGCAAAACGCGAAAACTACGGAACTCTTGCAACTTCATACCTATTGGCAAAATATTATTTTTGTCTTACTCCTCAATATTTTATTCAATACCTGATACCCTTTACCTCAATGTTAGCAGGCATCTCTGCAGTTACAGTAATGTCGAGCCATCGTGAATTCACTGCTCTTAGAGCAAGTGGAATCCCCATGCAAAGAGTTATTGCCCCCATTGTTATTTCAGTGTTTTTATTTGGTTTTACCGTTTTTATAATCAGAGATAGCGTCCTACCGGCACTGGCAAGGGAAGCAAATGCAGTCTCATTGATGGTAAAACCTCGTGGAGGAAAGCCTGTCACCATCGTTATTAGAAATGATAAAGAAGGAACGAGAAAAACCTACATGATGGGACACTTTGATTCAGACAAAAAAATCGCTTATAACTTCAGACTTGAAATCAGAAAGCTCAAAGATATCAAAGATGGAAAAACCAACATCTATGAAGTTTATTCTGACGAAGATGCAAAACTTGTAAATGGTGAATGGCGATTAGGAATGCACCCGAAACACCTAATGAAGGGATTCTACGAAACCAAAGAGTTGCCAATAAAAAATATTCCAACAAGTATTACCCCTGCTATGCTGGAGCAACAAACCCTTGGTTTTGCCGTAATGACGGCAAATGACCTTGCAGCATTCCCTGATGACGTCGCAAAACAAATAGAACTTGCCCAACACCGTTCAGCACCATTTGCCGGTGTTATCATAATGCTTATCGGGGTATCATTTATTTTAAGAAGAGAAAGAGAAGACCCTGGAAGTAGAGTAGGAAGAGTCAAAAGTATAATCTACTCAATTGCCATCTGCATTGCCTATTATATCGCACAAGGGCTATCCTTGGGACTAGCCGAAGGAGAAACCATCAATGCCAACCTTGCTGCATGGATTCCCAATCTAACTTTTGGTGCTTGGGGAATATACAATATAAAGCATGTCAATCTATAATTTTTCGGAATATACAAATGCCAAAACTAACTGTTCTTATACCATGTTTCAACAATGAAGATATCATAAGAGACTGTCTCGAAAGTGTCAAATTCGCCGATGAAATCTATGTCGTTGACAGTGGTTCAACAGACAAGACTAGAGAAATTGCACTTGAATACACTGATAGAATAGTCATCCATGAATATGAAAACTCAGCTGCTCAAAAAAACTGGGCAATCCCTCTCTGCACTCACGAATGGGTGATGGTTATCGATTCTGACGAACGAGCCACTCCTGAGCTACAAGAAGAGATAAAGAAGTTAATGGCTACCGAGCCACCCCACGATGGTTACTATATTGACAGAAAAAATCATTTTTTTGGAATTGAAATTTCAACCTGTGGTTGGGAAAGAGATGATGTCTTACGGCTATTCAAACGAGACATCAGTAGATATCAAGAACGACATGTCCATGCAGATGTTCTTGTTGAAGGTGAAAACATAGGAAAACTAAAAGGAAAACTTTTACACTTCACCTATACTAGCTTTGATCAATATCTTGAGACCTTTGGCAGGTACACCACTTGGTCGGCACAAGATTTATTAGAACAAGGGAAAAAACCAACATATACCAATCTTTTCCTTCGCCCGGCATTTAGATTTTTCAAAATGTTCATCCTCAGAAAAGGATTTAAGGACGGTATTCCAGGACTTATCCTTTGTAGTTTGGCAACGATGAGTGTGTTTTTTAAATATGCTCGACTTTGGGGAATGCTTAGAAAACAAGAACAAACAAACCACA
>CAMZKK010000085.1 GCA_947311175.1 uncultured Planctomycetota bacterium
ACTCCCAAGTGCCTACCTTGGACGCCTAGCTAACTTACTTCTGATAGTACCTCATCCGGTGTTTTGAAGTCAAGAGTTTTTCGAGGTCGTGAGTTGAGCTTATTTTGGACAAGGCTAAGGACCATCTAGTTCGCGATTATAGCCGGTTGGGGGATTTTTTATTTTCACCCATGACTCTGTACTAAAAGCAAATCTTTTTTTTATTTGAAAAATATCGTCCTCACTAATTTTTTTTTGAAGAACAACTGAACCTGCGGTTGGTTGAAGTTCGCGCTCTTGCCCCTTGCTGACAACTATCTCACTAGCAGCCCTAATAAGACTTATTTTTGTTTTCATTTTTACAGACCCATTGAGTACCTGCATAATTGAACTGTTTGGAGTTTTACCTTTTTGCACAAAAACATCAACTCCCCCCATGGTTGCAAGCTCCGGCATACCGACAGCCATTTCAGAGGATACACTAATAATAATAACAGGGGATGGAGTAATTGTATTCTGTTTTACCCTTGCTCTGAGTTGTCCTTTTTCTAAAATTATCTTTCGAAACGTCAAAGACATTTTGTCCTGTTCTTCATTTCGAATGTTCTTCATTTTTAGAATTGAAGAAGACCCCAATCTAATCCTTGCATTAAACCCCAACAACAACTCAACAGTAGCATTAGAATCAGTAACAATATTACTCCCCATAAATATTTTATCGCCAACCCTAACCTTCATCCGTTCTTTTTTGTTACTATTCTTAAATACAACCCATGCCTGCCCTCCTGAAACCAAAGTTACTGTTCCCATTACCAACTTTGAGCCTTGCACATAAGATCTAGCTCCAACCGTATTCTTGGTTTCAAATTCATTTTCACGATAAGGATTCCATTCAATTTGTGAAAAAGCAATATTTGAAGCAATGAAGATAAAGAAAAAAATAAATAATCGACAATTCATCATTTTAAATCCTGCTGCATCGGTGCCATTAATTCCAAAACATCTTCCCTTAGAATTCGATCTAATTTCCTCCAAATTCTCATCATTTGCGTTGGTGGCATACTTCTAAAATACACACTTATCTGTCTGGCACTAACTTGAGGTTTTGCATTTTTCCATTCATTTACCACTGCATCAGGATCCATATTTGCATATTTATTTTCAAGAATGGGTAATATCTTCTGCCTAACTCCAGAATCAATTTCAGTCAACACTTCACTAACCTGCGATGGTTTTAAAAGTGACAATACATGTGCTGCATATTCAGGATTCCCACCGCTGCCCTTACTAAACTCTTCAAGATCCCTAGCAATATCCGCTGGATCCATATTTGCCATTGTTTTTTGCAATCTCTTAGTTTTTTCTGCAAGACCGTATTGGGTATTCCTTTCCTTTTCAGCAGCCAAGGCAGCAATCGCCTCCCTAGCACTTGATTTTATTGCCTCAATTTTAGCACGTAATTTTTCATTCTTATCCACCTCAAGCTGCAACCGTTCTAAGTCAATATCAACTTGCTCTTGAAATGCCTTCTCTTGATTATCCTTCGCTGCCTTAGACTGTCGATAAATATACCCCCCGCCTTTTTCCTTTTGCAAAACTTTTGCCATCTCTTTCGCATCTGCTTCAACCTTCAAAAGCCTTTCATACTCCTTGTCTGCAAGTGTAACGTGAGCACCGCGAAACACAAAAATCATATCCTTGAATGTTGACTTCGAAATAATACCAAAGCCAAACATTGACCCCACGAGAGCAACTAAACCAATAAAATTTACTGCGCAAATCATTGAAAATAATTCAAAGATTGAAGTCTTACCTTTTGCCATCTACTTATTCCTCTTTATTATTATTTCTAGATATGATTTGCTGAATTGACAAATCGTCAAGCACCCTTGCTTCTTCAACATTTTCATTTTTTATATATTCATCCTTACGTTTATCTTTGAGCAAGTCCAATGCTTTACGTTGTTTTCTTGCTTCAAGATATATCCCTCTTCTCTGCTCCATCTCAAATTCGGTTACTGACAATTCTTTCTGACCATTAAATTTTTGAGTATCAAGGTTATTTACATACCGATAAACATCAACAATACTCCTAATGTCAGCCTTGTCGTGATAGAGTTTTGAAATCATATCCTGTTGTTCCTGTTTAACTAAATCCATTTTTTCAATTTGACGTTTCCTTTCAAAAACTTTTGCCTGAATTTTGGAAAATTCTAACAATTTCTTTTCTTCAATATTCTTTCTGTATTTTAAAACCGAATCAAGATTGAACTTAAATTTTTTAGCCATAGTATTTTCTTTAATTTCAAATTTTTTTGCTAATAGCAGATATAAATATAATTACGTAAGTTATTTTAACGCTACTTGACAAGCATGACTTAAATCCTTAATTGTTGACAATGTAGAGTCAATACTTGCGGTTTCTCTAATACCTTGCCTAAGAAAGTTATTCAACAACGGCATAATCTTTTTAGCTGCATCTACTTCTTTATTTGCCCCTTCAACATATGCACTGATATTTATCAAATCTTCAGCTTCAGTATATGCTGCAAGTGCAGAACGCAGGGTGCCGGCAGCAAGCATATGTTCGTCATCAGCAATTTCAACCATAACCCGTGAAATACTCTGAAGGATATCGATTGCAGGAAAATGATTTTTATGTGCCAATTTTCGAGACAAAACCATATGTCCATCTAAAACTCCTCTAACCGTATCACTAACCGGTTCGTTCAAATCATCACCTTCAACGAGAACAGTATAAAACCCAGTAATACTACCAATTTCATTTCTTCCAGCCCGTTCCATCAATCTTGGAATCATTGCAAAAACCGATGGGGTGTAACCCTTTGTTGCCGGAACCTCTCCCACAG
>CAMZKK010000086.1 GCA_947311175.1 uncultured Planctomycetota bacterium
CTAACAAATCATCAACACTGCCAATATAAGTTTTTAATTCTTCAATAAAATTATCTATTGACTGCATTGCAGAAATAGACCACCTGTAAACTTTTAGACCATATGCGACTAGTGAGTTTTGTTTTATTAGCTGGCTACGATATTTATCTTTACCAGTAATAATAGGGTGATGATAAGTCTCTCCATTCTTTTCAATAGCAATTCCATAATTCTTATGCTGAATATAATAATCAACATAACGAGTATTTCCATTTATATCAATTATGGGCATTTCTCGTTTTACTTTATTTAAAGATTCATAACCATACGATTCAATAAATGCTTTTTCAAAATAAGCTTCTGGCAAAGTTGGATCAATTTCAACCAATTCACGGTTTGCTCCCTTAACAGAAATTTTATTTTCATCAAAATCTTTATTCAAAAACCTATCCAACATATTCTTTGCATTAGATAAATCAGATTTATCATCAATAACAAATCGATAAAGAGACTGAAATTTGGTCATTAAAAAATTCTGCTCTTTCACATGCTCTGTATATGAGAAAGGATTACTTCTATTGCAAATATCATAATCCACAATGAGAGCAATATTTTTTTCTTGATTGACAAACAATATGCCTCGTAAAGTTTGTTTGCAATATGCAAACCCATATTTTTTAAATGTATCACACGACAAGTTAAATATTTCAGCTGGAATTTGATTTTGCTTTGAATCGTCAGACATTTATAATTTTTCCATTAAACAATTTAACCAAACAATCTCATTACGCCCTAATCCATCGTCAGAATTACTTGTAAATATTTTTTTAAATCCATGTTCATAACAAATACTTTCCCATTCTTTTTGAGGTAAAGAGGTGAAAAGCCGTCCGTTTGTATCTCTTTCATTTTCAGCAATATCATTCCTTTGTATCGATACAGAAAAAAATAATTTTCCACCCCTTAATAGTAAACCTGAAATGCTTTGTATAGTTTGATTAATTTCAAATTTAGTTAAATGCATTAAAGTAGCGATAGAATAAACCCCCTTAAATGTTTTCTCTAAATCAACTAATTCGCTAGGGATATTAAGATGTAAGAGATTATTAGCAAGTTTAGGGTGATGTATCTTAGCTTGTTTTATCATTTCTAACGAGCAGTCACATGCTGTTATTTTAAAACCGGAATTTAGCATAAACAAAGCATCACGACCAGAGCCACAACCAATTTCAAATAAATTATCCCCACGATGAAAAGAACTCTCTAGCAATTTATGCAACTTGCTCATGCCTGAACTTTCATACCGACAGCACAAACGCTTCGCATGCTCTTGATAGTATTTACAAGTTTTGCTATCCATTATTAAATTCCTCTGTTGTAAAATAGTTACTTGTATTTCCGAAGAAACTGTTTTTTGAATAGGTAGATGCTAGGACGCACAAGACGAAGAATACTTTTCTTGTATTTGAGTTGCGGAGGACAACGCAGATGCCTGTTCAAAAAGCGGTTTATTGGAAATTAAAACTTTCGTGCCCTCTAAATATTTAAGATTAATTTTATTTTCCATAAGCTGATTTTAACCTATCATTATGTTTATGTCAAATCGTGATTTATGGTTAATCATATAAAGACCTAGTAGTAAAGAAAAAACATTGGCAATGTAATTATCAAAATCACCTTTAGCGATAGCTAAAGCACCTTCATTGTTCATTATTAATTGTTAATTGTTAATTAAATACGCAGTTGACTGCGGAATTTCAATCCTTCGTCCCCATTGCAGAGGCAATTAGGCAGCCGCTACTGAAGTGATTTATACATTTTAGGCATCTGGTGCACAATCGTTCGTCAATATGATATGAATTATTTTCGACACTAATTGCCGACACGGGACAAATGCCATCACAGGCTTTACAATTTATGCAAGATTGAAACTTTCTTACTTGGTTGTCTATATAATTCCAAAAGTAACGCCCTAAATCTTTGGTGTATTGTTCATTCAATTGCTTGGAGTCGGTCATCAATAACACTACCCGAAATGACAATTCACCTTTCTTTGCGATTATCTTAAATATGGGTTCTTTTTTTCTATTCAGAATATATTTTTCACCTAGCACCGACCTTCCAATAACACTGTTAATTTCACCAAACGGCTTAAATAATTCAAACAAGTCATCGTCAACAGGTCGTGGCAATTGATATGTTTTTGCTGTTTCTTCTTTTGCGATACAATCTTTGGCATTTATTTTGGTATTGGAGCTATCTAGTCCAGCACCCCCTTGCCTTGCTTTCCATTTCCCATCTCGCACATAAACCTCAGCATCTAATTTGCCAACTCGATATGCAAAATCAACGAGAAACTTATTCCATTTTTTGTAATGTTCTTCAAAGTATATGCTTACTAAAACATCAGACCAATCAGAATTATTTGGACAACACCAACATCCAACCCGTGAAAATCCTTTGCGATATGCATCATTAAATCCAAGTTTTTCTGTAAAAATATAAAGCCAAATATCAATATCAAGCCAATCAATCACCGGCGATGCAACAATTTGTTTTTTAAGTTTTGGACTTTGAGTTACTCGTTCATACTTACTTCTTGATGTTGATTCATGTCTCCTTACACCATAAAATGTAAGTAAATCAATATCCATCGCAGAGAGTGTTGTCCCCATCGGCCCAGTTTTGAAAATTGAACAACACCAGCTTTTTACTCTACTCGGTGGACCTATTTTTTCACACATATCAAAAAAATTCGAATCTTCATTTTTTTCAATCAAAAAAGGTGTTGATTGATGGGCAGACTGAAAGTCTTTTAAAAATTGATATGTATTTGGAAATTCTAGTGTTGTATCGCCAAAGATATGCGGTACCTCTTGACTATTTAATGCTTTACGAACGAGATGAGACACAACGATTGAATCCTTGCCTCCAGAAAACGAAACAAAGGCAGTGCGACCGGGGTATCTAACTACCTCTCGTCTAATAAACGGATCAGCCCCTGAAGCATACCCTTCACAATCTTCTTTTTCAGAATATATTAATTCACTCAAGTACGATTTATTTAATCGCACAAATGTATCAAATATTTCAGTCTCTTTTTTAAGCATCTTGGATGTTGGCAGAAAAGATAAAACCTCTTTTCGCAATTCATCAATATATTCATAGTCTTTTAGTTTGCTATTTAATGAAAGCCTTTTGCCTTTACCATCAATATAATAAAACCCTGGAGCAGCCCAAACCGATGAGGCATAAATTGATTCGTCAAATTCTTCACATACTATTTTCAGAAGATGCTTTTCCTCAAGAAATACCGGCCGGCAATCTTTACAAAGGTAGTAATCAGTTTTTTGCAAAAGAGATTGTTCATTGCATAATGAATTAACGACTATCGGAACATTTTCTTTTTCGCACCAATAAACTTCGTGTTTTTTTTGGGTTGCTTCAATCATTTTTGTTATTTCCAAACCTCTAATATTCAATATCCTTAATTTTGGTATGTGGTTTTAGGGTAGTTCCTTCCCATTGCATTAATTCAATCTTTCCATCTTCTTTAATCTTTAGCACGTCTTGGGTTTCTAAAATCCAAGAGCCACTATTCCAATACCAATCTTCATTGATTAGTTTACCCGGACAGTGCGTGTGTCCAATGATAAATTTTTCATTTATTCTATTTTGTTTCAGGTGGCGGATTATTTCCGTTTTATAATCGGCATTTTGTGCAGGGGTGCTTCCCTTGAATATCTCTGAGAAATACGGAGAATATTTCATCAAGTCAAGCAGTTGGTTAATTGTTTTTTTTGTAAACTTTACCCTTAACGCCCCACCAACGGCTCCTATACCTAAGAGGGCATAAGAAGCGTATCTTGTGACCTTAGATTTTGGAGTTTTTAGCGCTTTTGAAAATACTTCCATCTTTTCGGCAAGGTCATTTTCAATTTGCTTGCCATTAATTTGTGGTGATCTTGCTGCATCTTCTACCATACCTGCGAGAATGGTAAGCACTCGACC
>CAMZKK010000087.1 GCA_947311175.1 uncultured Planctomycetota bacterium
CACTTGCAACAACATCTGTAGCATTAGAGGCATTAATGTCAATTTCGACAGGACGACCAATATCTGTAAGTCTTTCAAATCTTGATGAATCTATTTTGCCGTTAACATCCGCAACAAAGCACACAGACATTCTTTCTTTGCCTAACAATCTTGACAATTCCTTGTCTGCAAGATTTTTAATAACTGCGACAAACTTAGCGTATTTTTTAAATTTACTATTATCTACAGCAGAAACTTCTAACCCAAGTGCCTTAATATCTGAAGCAGCTTGTTCAAGAATGATAGACTCTACTTTATCGGTTGAAGCATGTGCAATATCCCCCATCAAAGCAGTTTTTTTCATTTTAAATCCAGCTAAAAGCTTAACATATTTTTTCATTAAAACGCTATTTTTTATTTCAGAGTTGTTTACATTTAATCTCATTTTATCAATCAATGCACCAATTAATTCTTGTGGATTAGAGATTCCCCAGCCAACCAACACCAATCCTTTTTTAATCTTACCCGGTGCAATTTCACCAGCGACAGTTTTCAATTTATCGTTATCAAAGAAATCAGGTTCAATTTGTTTTAATTTATTTAGTGCTTGATTTTTACGAAAATCAGTAACATTAACATCATCAAGCATTTTTACAACAAGAGGTATACCGTGCCATTTAACCTCAAACGACAAGCCTGCCTGCTTAATATCGATGGTTCTTGCTTCGAGAGTACTATTAAATATTTCATATTGAAAATATTTATATGGAAATTTTAAAGAGACATTTCCATCATCAGTTTCAACATTTCTTTCCAAAGTAAAAGACTTTGCCTTCATTGGATAAATCTCATTTGACCAAAGCCAAATCCACTTATTTTCCCTTGATACAAGAACTGTTTTTGTTATGGCTCTAGTTGCCTCATCTCCTGATCTAAAATATTTAAAAACGATAGCTTTTCTTAAACTTGGCGAACAAGATAATTTTTTACTCATAACACGTCCGGGATAATATGAAGGGATTATTCTTTTCCCTAACCCGGTTACTGTAATATCAAAATTATCTGCTTCTGGATCTACATTTTGAAAGATTGCAACTGCATCTACGATTTCACCTTCTTTAAATTTTTTATTGGCAATCTCATCAATCGTCATAAGCCTTTTCCCTAATCTAACTTCAGCCATATTTCTTAATATTGAACTAGAAATATCGTTATACGACTTATCAGTTTCAGTATGAAGGGAGATATGTAGGCGTAAATTTGACGTTTTTCGATTTAATGCTTTTTCAACTTTAGCAATAGAGCGTCTTAGCATAATCTCTGTTTTAGCATCACTTGATTTGTTTTTTAGTTGTGATTTAAAATGAGCAAGTACCTTTTTAAGCGAAAGAGTATATTTAAAACTAAATGGCCACACATAACAAAAACCAATTCCCTTTGCAGGCACAGGATTTTGCAAAATCAATGGCTCAAGCCCCTTAAACGTAGCAGGACTAACCTGCCAAAATCTCACTCCACCTCTTCCATTTTCTGCAGAAGAAACCGACAAGCTACCCATTAATAGAGCAAACAAAACAATGTATGACGTTTTACTGAAAAATTTCATCAAAAACCTCCTGAAGTACTAACTAAATATAATTTAAACAATATTTTTAATTATTATCGTCATAAATTTAGATTAAATATAAACTTTCTGAATATAGTTGAATAAATATTGAGAGTTAAAGGCAAATATTGACGATATTAACAAGTAATCATTATTGAATGAGTAATCAACAGTAACTAAATAGTAATCAATTATTAAATAAAACAATATCCAAACAGAAAAGGAGACTATATGTCAAAGAATTCTTTTGCAATAACAATTGTGTTAGTGCTAACTATTAGCATTTCGCAATCAACCATAAGTGCGAACAATAACGCACAAAAGATTACCCAGAAAAAACTTCAAAAAAATTTAAAGAAACAATTTAAAATATCTAACCAAAACATCAAACAAAAATATTATAACGCGAAATTGCTATACAAGCTAAGCAAATATGATAAATGTATAAAAATCTGTGACGAAATCCTTGCAATAAATAATTCATACAATAAAGCAAGATTGTTAAAATTGGCATCATTTAAAGCATTAGAAAAAAACGAAGTTGATGATTTGGAGATAAAACGCAAAGTTAGAGATCAAGATGCCTTAATTGAAGTAACAAAACAAGGGATGATACCTCAGTCAGGTGGACCAATCCAAAGACCTGATGAAGAAGAGATGCCATTTAAAAGAACAATCACCGAAAACAAGACAATCGAAGATACAATGAATATGGTAATACCGGAAGTAAATCTAATTGATGCAGATATCTCATACCTTCTTCAGCTTCTCTTCAAAATTGGTGACATAAACATCATCTACCCACCATCAGCTGTTAAAGGGAAAAAAATTACAATCCAAGCGAAAAATATTAAATTTAAAGATATTTTAACCTACCTCTCAAAAAACCAAGGTCTACACTATACTGTTTCAAACAACATTGTTTGGTTATATAGTGAGGACAGTGAGTTAAAAGGAGGTGCTCTATTTAGACCTGAAATAATACCACTTAAAACCGGACTAACCCTAACTGCCGGAAATTTTTCTAATAACAAAACAAGTGAAGACGGAAAACTTTCCACTAACAATACAGATATCGGTTCAATGCTTGAGTGGATGGAAGAAAATTGGCCAGGTTGGCCGGAATCAACAACTTGGAGATTAGACACAAAAAGAAATTGTCTGATAATCAGCAGCACCCCGGAAATAATTGACGACGTTCGCAAGATTGTTTCAGTTCTGGATGTCCCCCCAGTTCAAGTTCTTATAACTTCTGTTTTTGTTACTCTCAGCCAAGATGATCTTAATCAACTAGGCTTAAATTGGGCAGTAACCGGAAATCCTCAAAACGTACCAGCAGACGGTGACTACCAAGGCACAAAAAACAAAATAACCATCGCAGACACTGTAATCAATACCGGAGTAACAGGAGATGCCTTCAGCTCAGCCCTAACCGGTGTACTTAGTGAACATCAATTTACCGTTACAATGAATGCAATTAATAGTAAAAAATCATCTAAAATTCTAACAGCCCCTCGCGTAATTGCTCTGAACAACCATGTGGGACACATTAAATTGATAAAGACTTTTAGATACCCAACAAATTATGAACCGGTAACATCAGGGGCAGCAAACGATACCTCTACTGCAACATCAACCACAGTTATCCCTACCGAATGGAGCGAAAAAGACCTTGGATTCGAACTCAAGGTAAAGCCAAGCATTGGGTCTGATATGAAAAATATTGTCATGGAGATAATTCCTGTAATTACAGATATTGAC
>CAMZKK010000088.1 GCA_947311175.1 uncultured Planctomycetota bacterium
AAATTAAGGCACCACCAGCGGTGCTACCATAAATTGCGATGAGGGCAAGTAAGAGGAAAACAATAATTATCGGTGCCATCCAATATGCCTTATTTTCTTTCATAAATAAAATAAATTCTTCTAAGATTCCTGTTCTTTTAGACATTGTTATTGTCTCTCCTAAATTAGTCTAATTTAAATTTATTCTTATACTCATCTGCACCGGCAAGTTCCGGCTGTTCTTCTTTAATACAAATTATATTTTCAAGAACAAGCACATCCATATCTGTGAACATAAAGCACTTGTACGCATCTTCCGGAGAATGAACAATCGGCTCACCTCTGATATTAAATGAAGTGTTAACCACCGCTCCGCAGCCGGTCTTTTCTCTAAAGGCATTAATAATTCGATAATAGAGTGGAGATGTCTTTTCGGTTACGGTTTGCACTCTTGCCGAATAATCAACATGGGTAATTGACGGGACATCAGAACGTTCAACCTTTAACTTTTCTATCCCAAATAACTTCTCCTGTTCTTCTGTCATTGGTTTTCGGCGTTCTTTTTTGACAGGTGCAACCAACAACATATATGGACTAGGAGCGTCAAGCTCAAAGAAATCCGAGCAACATTCTTCGAGACAACTTGGGGCAAATGGTCGAAAAGATTCTCTAAATTTAATCTTTAGATTCATTGTTTTTTGCATCTCTGTATTACGAGGATCGCCAATAATACTTCTTCCGCCAAGTGCTCTAGGGCCAAACTCTGCACGTCCTTGAAAAATCCCGATAATCTTGCCTTCGGCAAGTAGCTCAGCAATCTTTTTGCATAAAATATCCTCTTCATATTTATGATGTTTTGCAGAAACCGAATTTAGATAGGTCTTGATTTCTTCATTCTTAAACTGTGGTCCAAGATAGCTTCCCTTTTGTGCGTCAGGAGTTTGAGTTTTTCTCGGTTTTTCATAAATGTGATGCCAAGCAAAAAGTGCGGCTCCGAGTGCACCTCCGGCATCACCGGCAGCAGGCTGAATCCAAATGTTTTTAAACGGACCATTTTGTAATATCTTGCCATTACCAACACAATTAAGTGCAACCCCACCGGCAAGACACAAATTATCAATCCCGGTTTTTTTATGCACATAGTTTGCAATTTTTAACATTACTATTTCGGTAACTTTCTGCACACTTGCTGCCAAATCCATTTCTCTTTGGGTTATTTTGGTTTCTGGTTTGCGAGGTTCACCACTAAAAAGTTTATGAAATTTTTTGCTAGTCATGGTTAGACCTGAACAATAGTTAAAATATGTTTGATCTAGCCAAAAAGAGCCGTCCTCTTTCAAGTCCATTATGTGGTCAAGAATGAGGTCAACATACTTTGGCTCTCCATAAGGGGCAAGCCCCATTATTTTGTATTCTCCACTGTTTACTCTAAATCCAGTATAATAAGTAAATGCACTGTAAAGCAGACCCAGTGAGTGAGGAAATCGAACGTCTTGCTTTAATTCGATTTTACTCCCATCACCTACCCCCCAGCTTGTGGTTGTCCACTCACCAACACCGTCGAGTGTAATTATTGCTGCTTCTTCAAATGGTGACGGGAAAAAAGCACTTGCTGCATGTGATTCATGATGATTGGTAAAGTAGATTTGTCCATTATAAATATCGTCAAGCCCCTTGTCTATTTCACGAGGTAGAAATAATTTTTGTTTAACCCATAATGGCAATGCCTTCATAAATGACTTTAAGCCATAAGGGGCAAAGGCAAGGTAGGTTTCGAGCAGGCGCTCAAATTTCAAAAGGGGTTTGTCGTAAAAAACTACTGCGTCAATTTTGTCCGCAGTAATTCCAATTTCTTTTAAACAAAAATTAACGGCATTTTTGGGAAATCTATGGTCGTGTTTAATCCTCGTAAATCGTTCTTCTTGAGCAGCTGCGATAATTTCTCCATCAACAACTAATGCCGCCGCACTGTCATGATAGAATGCTGAGATGCCTAATATTACAGTCACTTAAAATCCTTAAATTGCAATCCGCAATTTCGCAATAAATTCCAAAAAGTATAATTAAAATAAATTGCCATTATATAATATACAGTGGCAATTTACAGAAAAATATTAACAACTTCAATACAATTAAAAATTGTCAATTCTAACCAGCTATGTCATTATAACTAATTTGTAGTTTTTGAAGGATGTCTTTAAGATATACTTCTTCTTCGTCAGTTAGGTTGCCTTTGGTTTTTTCAGCCAAAATATTTAACAAATCAAGGCTGTATTTTGCTTGAGTTGCATCAAGATTTAATTCTCCCGTTAGCGGGTGAGGAACAAGTCCTAATTGGATTTGCGTTTGTGCAGCCATTCCATATAAAAATTGGAGAAAGCTTGCCTCTAATTTTTTAGATTTATTATCCATCATAATTCCTTTTTATTTGTCGTCTGGCCCCAACCATATTTTATTATTATTTTCTGTCCATTCCAAAGGTAGGGTTATTTTTAATTTTTCGTTGTAATTAGCAATGTCATTTTCCATTTCGGAAAACGGAATAACTACGCTAACTGCATCTGCTACTCCCACCGCTTTAGCTCCGGCATAGGCGGCAAGAGACAATGCATCTTCGGGATTCTTGTTGTTGAGTATTGCGGCAAGAAATGCAGCTATTGCACTATCTCCACTGCCAGTAGCGCTAACGACCTTAACTTTGTAAGGAGCAACCCAAAGCTCTCGGTTTGCCCACGTATCAAGCACTTCGTCAGAAAAACAATTGATAGTTGCAAGGGCTTCCTTGCTTGCAGTTTTTAGATATAAACCTCTAGCACCACACTTTATCAAGGCAACCTTGACACCCAAATCGAGAAGTTTTTGCCCAAGGCTTTGAACGTCTTCAATTGGAATTGTTAAGGTTAAGTCTTCTCCACCTGCCTCTTCTTTTCGCTTGGTAAATAATTCACGATTAAGCATTAATAATATTTCTTCAATTGATGGCAGGAATATATCTACATACGGTAAAGCCTTGCTTAAAATAGTTTGCCAGTCTGCTTGTCCCGCAGGTGAGGTTTCATCAGGATATGATTGGTCTAGGCTTGTAATTGCTCCACATTCTTTTGCTCTTTTAAACATTGTGGCAAGTTCTTCTCCATTATCGGAATAAAACTTTTTCATTAATGCTGGATACCCGAAGTGAAACATTTTTGCATCACTCACCATTTCATAATTGATATCATCTGCAACGAAAGTGTCATTGCATCCGGGAAAATGGAAAAAGATTCTATCAATACCCATTGGGGCAATGACACAAGTATAACTACTTAGTTCACCTTGAACCTCAATTAGGCCATCGCTGGCATTAATCTTTGCACAAATTTGTTTGATAATCCCTCCAAATTCATCATTGCCTATTTTTGCCATTAGGCTGGTTTTCAGTCCCATCTTTAACATTGATATTCCGGTATTGGATACTGCTCCACCGGTTGACATGGTCGGTGCTCCAACCTCTATCAATCGACCAGGAACAAAAACCTTGGCTGCATCTGCACCCAAATCAGTAGGGAAGGAAGGGGTTATATCAAGGCAGATATGCCCGGCAATTACCACATCATACTTTTTCATAATTCAGTCCTCTCATTTAATAGATATTTACAGCCGCTTCAATTGCATTCCTAAGCTCATCACTTGTCGGAATGCTACACAATATTTTTTCTCCATTGATTTCAACCACCCCAACTCCTTCAAAGTCAGACAATGCTCGTTCAAATAATTTTCTAGAGGTCCCTAATCCTCTCATCATTTCAGCAAAGGTTACTTCATCACCATAGTGCATAACTACAAACCGAAGAATCTTTTTATGAATAGCACTTGAGATAAGATGAGCAGCCGTTGCTTGTGCAGTTTTTCGATTTATAATTTTTGGTAAATCTTTTTTTGCCTTATTACTTACTTCTAAAAACTGAACTCCCATCCCTTTTTGTTCTTTAGACATATCACACCAACGAACAACTCCAAGGACACTAACCCTAACTCCGGTTTCTTCGATTTTAAAATCAAGATTAACAAAACTTCCAATTGGCAATGGATTTTTTGCAAGGATAAACGCCCCATTCTCTCCAATATCCTTGAGCCGTTCTATGTATGCCTTTTGTTTGTCTTTATCAATATCTGATGATGTTATTGATACTGTCATATCTATTGGGAATCGCTTGTATTTTCTTTTTCGTTCCGGACTAATATCTCTGTTGTCAGAAACTATAGTGGCTTTGCTGGCGATGTTAGTATTCTTGGTTACTTGAGAAAACGCTTCAAACAATACGGCAACTTCAGCTCCATTAGATGGACGATCAGTAGGATTTATTTGGATGAGGCTTTCAATAATAGATATCAATTGTTCAGGAACATCCTCTCGCATGCTTTTTAAATTCGGCACTTTAGGAATTCCTTTGCCATCAATAACTTGTTTGATTTCAGATACATTGTATGGCAATGTTCCGGTTAATCCACAGTATAAAGAAACTCCTAATGAATACAAATCTGAGCGATGATCTATTTTTTTTCCTGCTAGTTGCTCAGGAGAATAAAAAATAGCAACTGCCTCGTCTATCGAAACAAGAATTTTGTTTTCTGGAAATATGGTATGGTTAATGCCAAAAAACATAAGGCGGATTTTCCCATTGCCGCAATCGATAATATTGCCAGGGAATAGTCCATAGTGAAGTAGTTTGGCTTTTTCTTCAGCATCGCTAAGTGTTCGGGCAGCTTGTGCACCAAAACTGGCCGCCTCATATACCGTAAGTAGTTGAGCCTGTTTTATTCTGTCCTCAAGAGAGATGCCTTTGACAAATTCACTAACCAAAAAATTTCTGCCATTATCAATGCCAACATCAAAAACCCGACAAATATTCGGATGAACCAGAGATGCTGATTTCCTTGCTTCAATCATAAATGTATCTACCAGCGATGAGTCGGTAGAGTGTTTTTCGGAAAGGACATAAAGAGATACTTTGCGGCGTAGATTGACTTGTTCTCCTTCATAAACGGTGCCAAGTAAACTCTCGCTTAAAACTTTACCAATATTATATCCACCTATTCTCTTGCTCTCATCAATCGAAGTATCATTATGCTTTAGCTTAAAGATATTGTTATTATTGATGTTATCATCAATAAAAATATCGGAATCTGTTGCATCTTCCATCAGTATTGTGTTGTTGGTGTCTAGGTCGATTGCTTTACCGCAAAATTCACAATAAGTATTCTGGGTATGGTTTCGCTCTTTGACATAAAAATGTTTTTTGCAAAAAGCACAGACAACATACATGGAGTCAGAAACCGTAGAGTCTCCATGGTTAGAAGGTTTGGCACAATCTGGACATAGAGAAAAACTGTCGTCTCTAAAATCATCTTCATACTCCTTGCCGCATTTTTTGCAAATTTTTGACACGTAGTGTTTCCTTTATTTCTTTATTTGAACAAGGGACAGGCAAAGCTCCTTTACCAGTCCCTCACGGTTCCATTTTAATTTCTAATTAAAACTCTCAAATAAAATTTATATTTGTTTTGTTTATGATCTTCGCCGTTCAGGACGATTGTATCTGTCTTTGAAATGCTCCGTAGTACGAAGGGCTGCACTGCGAATATCTTTCAATGATTTCTTTGCTGCATCAAGCACCTTCGTCGATGCTTCGTACTTACTTGCAATAGAGGTTAGCTCACTTTCAATCTTATCTTTTTCAGTTTTCAGTTGATATAATTCATCTTCATGTTCTTGTAGTTTAGACCTTAGATTAGTAAGTTCCATATTTGCTTCATTTAGATTGGTTCTAAGATTACCATTTTCTTCTCTTAATCCTCTGCCAATTTCTGCAATCTTAGTAAGTTCTAATTCCAAGCTGTTTTTTGCAATATTCGTTGCTTTTAGTTGGCTACTCAAATCTCTAACTTTCGCCTCAAGCACTCTTCTTGCTTCTGTAATATCTGCTAAGTCTCTAACTTTATCTTTGAGATTAATGACCTGCGCTTCAAGATCAACCTTTTCACGTTGAATAGATTTGATATTTTCTTCAACACTTATGAGTTGTTCATTAACCGAATTATGATCCGCTACTGCTCTTTCCATTTTGTTGTTTGCTTCCCCAAGTCTACGACTGAGAACATTTCTGTCTTCCTTGATGAAAGCAATCTCATCCTTTAGTTGCGAAGCAAGGTCTGCCTGTGCTTCAAGTAGTTCAACTTGAGCTTCAAGTTCCTTGCGAACTGCAATCTCTTCATTTAGAGATTGTTGGGTGCTTGTCAGTTCGGCTTCAAGGGATTCCTTTATGTCAAAGGTTGAATCAAGCTCTTTCTCAAGCTCTCTAACGATTGAAATAATATCTACTCCCTCTTCGGCGACATTATCGAAATCCTCACCTTCAATATCTGGGATTCCCGACGAAATATGCTCGCGAGAAGTTGCTTCGTATTCATATTCTTTAATCTTTACCAATAACTCTTTATTGAATCTTTCAAGATCGTGAAATTCTTCAATCGATGGAGGGGTTGCTCTATTCGGTGATGGATTGTTAATCTTGCTCATAATATCATCACGATTAAGGATATCTTCAATGCTTAAGTTTGCAAATTTACTTCCAGCCTCAGTGTCTTCTGTATCCTTATTATCCCGTTCTACGCTATCATCAATCAAGGTGCCGTCCTCCCATTTCTCCTGCCAGGATTTCACCAACGCTTTGCGTTTGTCTTTGTCTTTAGGTAATTCTTCCGGTAATACCGCACCGGTTATGGCAGAAAGAGCAATTATTGATTTAGTGCATACTGCCTCATCTTCATCTTCAAAACTATCAAAGAGAATGTTAATATAATCTGTAGAGCCAAGTAGACCAATTGCTTCTACTACGGCTCGTCGTACCGGAGCATTTTCGTCTTTTGCCAGCATTGTTATCTTGTCGGCATAAGCTGGATCGCCATTCCATCCAACACAAGTGACAGCTCTGCATCGAACCAGTGCGTTTTCATCATCTAGCATTGCAATGACATCTTCAATCCCACCACATTCATTCTGTCGATAAATCCCTTGTAAAGCTGCAAGTCGAACTGAAGGAGCTTTGTCTTTTAATCCTATTTTTATTGCATCTATTGAACCATCAATGTCTAGATTAGACATTGCTTTGATACATTCTTTTCGAACTTGTGCTACATTGTCACGTTGATACTGAGCAGTTATCGCTCTCAACGATAACTCATGATTTATGCCACCAATACCACGGGCAGCACGACTTCTTGAGGAAGCATCAGTGCTCCCAATTTCATATAGAAATCTAGAAAACAGAACATTCTCAACCGAGTTGCCAAATTCTGCACTACGTAATTCTTCTGGAGTAACCAAAGAGATATTTTTATCTGAACTACTTGAAGTATTATCTACTATATCTGTAGCGGTATCTTCCACTTTACTGCTCTCGTCCATAAAACACCTAATTTTAAACTATCAAAATGTAAAAATAACAACTTTTTTAACCATAAATATCAAACTGATATTACCGTCAAGGCTAAATAAATACAATGCTTAGGGCTTAATATTCCTATGAAATGGAATTTTTGTCAAGGTAGAAATTGACAATTTTCAAATATTTAACAAAATCAAAACCGGATGTGGATATCCTGTGCATAACATAAATCACGCAGTTACTACTTCGGGATTTAGTTGTTAATTATAAATTCCAACTGCGGAATTTTTTATCAATTTCCCGGAGCAACAAAGGCATTTCTTCTGCCTTTATTTGCGTTTAATCTGGGGGCAAATTGAGTTATGATATTGATTACTTTATGTCGTTGCTCCTTTGGTAGAGTTGCGAGCCAACTGTTTATTTCAATTCTCATTTTTTTGTGATCTCTTCCCCATGCAACTTTATGAGCAAGGATGCCATTAATATTTGTGCCAACCACCTGCATAACCTCTCTCATCATGAAGTATGAAATTGCATAAGGTTGGCTTTTTTCCCCATTATTAAAAAGCCGTCTCCAAGGTGTCCAGTCGTGGTTTGTTATTTTAGCCATATGTTGAGCGAAGACATTGTTCATTCCCTCAACATACCAATCAAAAAAATCTGTATTGAGGAGGTGTGTAGCCTCATGAGCAACCTCTAAGTAAAAATCTTCCTTTGTCGGTGGAGATGGAATAAAAATCGTAAAAATTCCTCTTTGTTTATCTGTGCACTCGCAAAGTTCAATCCCTTCAGAAATACGTTTTAATTTTGGGGCAGGTAGGATTGAATTTGGGAAAAGTTTTGTAATTATCGAACGATTGCTGGATTGAAATCTCTCTTTCCTTGAGGATAGTAAACGTCTTAGAGAGAACCCTTTCTTTGGTGTTGTTATCTGAGAAAATATTTGTTCATTATAGAAATTTTCGGATTTAATCATTCGATTAAAATTATTTATAATTCTAATTTTCTCAAGATAGTCTAAGGGTTTATCTGCAATGAGCTTTTTGAATGCATTTTGTGCATGTGCATCTAGTTTCATCCAAAGATAGCTATAGCTTGGGTTATCTCTTTTATAATAGATTGATTTTGCCAAATTTTGCCAATCATGAATTTCTGCTCGTGAGAATGTATTGAAATTTTTTCGAGTGATACTCTGTCTGAGGTGAATCTCGTTTACTTCTTGAATCGGTTTTCCAAATAAACGTTGTGCTTCGGTAAAACATTTTTCAACATATTGCATTACTCCGGGAGACTCTATCGGCTCGTAGTATTTATTCCACTCTGTTGCCGACTCGTACTCTTCTGCCGAAAATAATTGCACGACAGAAAAACTGATTATCGAAAATAAAAAAATTATATAACTAAGAAATTTAATCATTTTTTATTTTTCGGCATTCAAGATAAAACCTTTTTTCATCAGCTTCGCCCATTGAAAAAGTTTTCCGAGGAAGTGCTCCATCAACAATAATTGTTCTAAAAAAATCACCCTTAGAAATAGGCTGTAAATAAAAACCAATATTGCCATCCTTTTGCCCAAGCAATGTAACTACGTCATCACCGTGAATATAGTCAATAGATACGTCTTTATTATTTTCAAGATAGATATCTAAAAAACTCTGCAACGTAGCAACATCAAGATTTTTGTTTGGGTTTTCGATGCTGATAATTCCGAAACCATTTTTATCACAAAAGATAATATTGTGAATATCAAGCTCACTATGATTCCAATCGACTGCCTTTGCTTCTGCAAGTGATTTATAACGTAAAAGCTTGCAGTCACTTCCTTGTGAATTGTAAAATTTATTCATTTCGGCAAAAAAGTCATCTAAATCAAGTTTAAACATAATTCTGTGAATTGCTTCAAATGCAAGACCTTCATCGTGAATGTTAACCAATTCTACTAAGGCATAACG
>CAMZKK010000089.1 GCA_947311175.1 uncultured Planctomycetota bacterium
CCCTAATTCTTGAAAGCTACAGCCAAGAATTAGGGATGAATGGTTTTGAGGATGTTAAAAAGAATCTTAACAATAATTATCAAATGCTTGAACATATTCAAGGAATCTATGAGTTTGCTCTGCTTGATACCTGTAATCGAATAGAGGTTTTATTGGTTGCGAGTGGCAATGAAACAATCATAACTATTGTGAAAAAAATCATGGGATTTGATGACAGTTGTTACCTTTATCGAGGGCGTGTTGCCTTTGAGCATTCTTGCAAGGTGATTGCTGGGGTTCATTCACAAACCAGCGGAGAGTATCACATAGTTTCTCAATTCAAGAGTAGTATAAATAAGGCTACTAATCAGAAATTTTGCGGTAATATTTTACGAAGTTGGTTGGATAGTATTTTAAATATTTCAAAAAAAATACGAGATGGATTTTCTGAAATAATTAATGTTATGGAGATTGAAGAACAAAGTATCGACTATGCCGAAAACTATTTTTCGCAAATATCTAACTCTACAGCAATCGTTATTGGTACAGGGAATATTGGGAGAATTATCGTCAATAAGTTAGCTAAGAAAGTAAAACATATTGTCTGGATTTATCATAAGCACAAACCAAAAAATACTGATTGTTCTAACATCGAGTTTTGTTCTTTGGCAGAGATGACGAAATATTTCAGCGTGGCTAATCTCGTGATTTCTGCGGTTTCAACCAACGACTATATTATCAATGAAGAGCATCAACGGTATTTTTCAAACACTCATTCAACATTGATTATTGATCTCGGGATGCCAAAAAATGTTTCTTCAAACATTGCAAACAATAACCTTAAAATAATAACCTTAAACAAGCTAAAAGGTAGAATCACAAAAGACCTTGAATCTCTTAAAAAAATTAATTCTTGGGCAGACGAAGTTATCACAAAAAACAAGGATGTATATGACAAATTCGCAAATAATATTAAATGTCGCTACACGGGAAAGTGAGCTTTCTGTAACTCAGACAGAACAACTTCTTGTGTATCTTAAAGGGATTATTCCGGCAATAGATTATAATGTCAAAAAATTTACAACCACGGGTGACAGGAACCAAAAAAAAGACCTTCGCGATAGTGAAGATAATTTCTTTACCAAAGATATTGATGATGCGGTCATTGCTGGGGTTGTTGATTTTGGGATTCATAGTGCCAAGGACTGCCCCTACCCAGCTCCTTCTGGACTTGACTGGTTTTGGGCTCCAATCTTTGAGGATCAAAGAGATGTTATTGTTGCTCGAAAAAATACTCACCTTGCCGACCTTCCTGAAAATCCAGTTATCGGAGTGAGTAGCGATAGACGTGAAAAATTCTCCGTTAAAAGGTTTCCAAATGGGAGAATTAAGTCAATTAGAGGTGATATAAAAAGTAGAATTTCTCAGCTTGATGGCGGGGCTTACGATGTAATAATAATTGCCCTTGCTGCCATCAAAAGGCTTGGTATTGAAGACAGAATTACTGAGATTATTCCATTAAACGAGCTTATGCCGCCTGATGCACAAGGTAAACTTTGTATTTCATTTAGAAAAAATGATAAGCATTTTATTGAGTTAAGAAAATTATTTAATCCACCGGTAATCTTTGCCAGTGCTGGAATTGGCTCGATTGGAAATCTAACCATCGCTGTCAAAGATGCTCTAAAAGAATGTGAAGTATGCCTGTATGACAGCTTAATAAATCCAAAAATTTTCGACTATATTCACTGTGATGCAACCTTGATAAATGTTGGTAAACGCAATAATTCACACCCTCATCCACAGGAATCAATTACAAATTTAATCGCATATTATGCGAGAACAAACCAAAAAGTAGTTAGACTTAAAGGTGGTGATTCAACTATTTTTGGAAGGCTTGATGAGGAAATTAATTTGTTAGAAAATCTGCAAATCCCTTACAGGATTTTAGCAGGAATTTCTAGTTTTCAATCAATTTCTGCAAGCAATGGACTTCTGCTTACCAAACGAGGAGAGAACCAAGGATTCACTGTTTTTACAGCTGTAAATAAGGACAAGAAGATTGTTGATATTGCTAAACTTAAACCTTACGACCTTCCTTTAGTTATCTATATGGGAATAAAGGCGATTCGTAAACTTATAGCCAACCTGCTTACAAATGAAGATATTTCCAAAGCTATGCCTGTTGCGATAATTTTTGGGGCAGACAGTATCGATGAAATCATTGTAATTGGAACTGTTGAAAATATTGTGGACAAAGTCAAAGAAGTCAAGACTTCACTTCCTGGGCTCATTGTCATAGGACAATGCGTTACCAACATAGGACGCAATAAATACAACATCCTAAGCAATCACAAAGTTCTTTTGACAGGAAGTAAAGCAATAACAACTAAGGCGAAACGAGAGATAGTTCGCTACGGAGGAATGGCGATTGAGCTCCCGCTCATTAAACAAATTCCCTGTTTACAATTAAAAAATATTTTTAAGAAGATAGAAGATGAGTCATGGCTGATTATTACTTCGCCAAGTGCAGCACGAATATTAATTTCACAAATGAAGACCGAGAAGATAGATTTTCGCAAAATTCCTCATCTCGCAGTTTGTGGTAGCCAAACTGAAAATGAATTTATTAAATCTGGCATTTATCCAGAAATCGTTCCTAAAGACAAATTCAGTGCAGAAGAATTAAAAAAAGAAATCCTCAATGTCATTCCTAAGAATGTCAAAATTTTCCGTCTTCGTTCTGACCTAGCCACTACCGATTTATCTGATTTCCTGCGACAAAACAAGTATAAGGTAAACGACTGCGTTTTATATAATACCAAGAGCGTAGTAGTCTCAGAATTGCCAAAGTTTGATTCCGTGTTTTTTGCCAGCAATTCAGCAGTAGTTACTTTCATTAATAATTTTGGGGTAGAAAAACTTGAAGATAAATTAGTAATCGCAATTGGCAAGCCAACCCAAAGAACCCTCAACAAAGCCGGCATTAAAAATATAATAACAAGCCACAAAGCCACAAGCAAAGACTCAATATTTAACCTTGCAAGACACTTGGTGGGTGGTAAGATTAATAATAATAATAAATAATAATCCTTAAAAGATGAGTAAAAAAATGAATCATTTTCCACATACCAGAATGCGTCGATTACGACAGACTAAACATCTGCGCGATATGTTTAATATGCCATTTCCTGCACCGGAAAAATTTATATGGCCTACTTTTGTTGTTAGCGGTAGCGGAATTAAGGAAGAAATTTCTGCGATGCCTGGGCAGTATATATTTTCTCCTGATATGCTTGTTGCCGAAATGAATGCTTTAATAAGCTCTGGTATAAGCAGTGTTCTTTTGTTTGGAATACCTAATGAAGGCAAAAAAAACAAAACCGGCTCTTCTGCTCTGCTTAAAGATGATTCGGTATATAAGGCAATATCTCTACTTCGCACATCTTATCCCGAACTTACAATCTTTACAGATGTGTGTATGTGCGCCTATACAAATCATGGTCATTGTGGGATATTAGATGAATCTGGACATTTGGATAATGATGCATCAATCAAACAGCTTGCAGAAATTGCCATCCATCACGCAAAAGCAGGGGCAACAGGAGTGGCTCCAAGTGCAATGGCTGATGGACAAGTGTTAGGTATAAGAAAAAAACTTGATGAACACGGTTTTATTAACACCCTCATCATGAGCTATTCAACAAAATTTGCGTCATCTTTTTACGGTCCTTTTCGTGAAGTAGAACAATCTTCTCCCGGAGGTGGCAATAGGGTAGCTTACCAGCAATCAATGGCTGATTCCAAACAAGCACTTAGGGAATCATTGCTTGATGAGGTAGAAGGTGCTGATATTCTAATGGTAAAACCAGCACTTTCTTACCTTGATATAATTGTGAAAATACGACAAAAAACAAATCTCCCGCTTGCTACCTACAACGTTAGTGGTGAATACAGTATGCTTCACGCCACTGCTGAAAAAGGCTGGGGAAATCTATATGAAATGGCAAGCGAAACCCTACTTGCCATGAATAGAGCAGGAGCAGATATCTTAATTTCATATTGGGCAAATCAATATGGCAAATTAATAAAAGATAATCATTGATTTTTTCATTATTATTTCCATAAAAGGAATCATACCTTGAATTCAAAACAATTGTTTAAAAAAGCTATTTCTATTATTCCTGGTGGCGTGAACAGTCCGGTTCGGGCGTTTGGGGCGGTGGGCGGAACTCCTGTTTGTATGGAAAAAGGCAAGGGCAGTCGACTATGGTCGGTTGAGGGAAGAGAGTATCTTGACTTTTGTGGGTCGTGGGGACCAATGATTTTAGGACATGCCCCAGAAAAAATTATTCAGGCAATAGAGAGAACTGCAAAAAAGGGTACTTCGTTTGGTACTAATACCGCCATAGAGGTTGAATATGCACAAACGATACTTGACTGTATTCCATCAGCGGAAAAGATAAGGGTTGTGAATTCAGGTACAGAAGCGACCATGACCGCAATTCGCTTGGCACGAGGGATTTCTAATAAAAACAAGATTGTTAAATTTGCTGGTAATTATCACGGACATTCTGATGGCTTGTTGGTTGAGGCTGGAAGCGGACTACTTACTGAAGGAAAAGTTTCTTCAGCCGGGGTAAGTACAAGCTTTGCGACCGAGACGATTGTTTGCCCTTATAATGACATCAAATCATTTTCAAAAATAATGGCGACTGAAGGTAAAAATATTGGAGGGGTTGTTGTTGAGCCTATTGCCGGCAATATGGGACTGATAAAACCTAAAGATGATTTTCTTGAAAAGCTCAGAGAACTTTGCTCAAGACACAAGGCTATTCTTATCTTTGATGAAGTAATTACTGGGTTTAGATTGGCAGCAACCACATTTGGAACAATTTGCGGAGTAACTCCAGACCTAACTTGCTTGGGCAAAATAATTGGTGGTGGACTACCGGTCGGGGCAATTGTGGGGAAGAGAGAATTTATGGAAAAACTATCCCCAACCGGCGATGTCTATCAAGCAGGGACATTGAGCGGTAACCCGCTTGTTCTTGCAGCAGGACTTGCAACCATTCAAGAGCTTGTAGGAAATCCACCATACGATAAAATAAAAAGACTTTCCTCTAGGCTTAAAGACGGAGTTACTGCGTTCTCTAAAAAACACAACCTTGAAATATCTGTATCACAGAAAGGGGGAATGTTTACCATCTTTTTCCGAAAATCAGCACCAATAAATCTTGATGAGGCAAGAGAGTGTGATACAAATAAATTTGCGATTTACTTTAATGGAATGCTTAAAGAAGGGATTTATTTACCGCCATCTCAGTTTGAAACTAATTTTATTTCTGCAAGTCATAACGAGGAAGATATTGATATATTTTTGGAGTCTTTATTTAGAGTTTGCCATAAAATTGTTAATTATTAATCTCAAATCTCAAATCTCAAATCTCAAATCTCAAATCTCAAATCTCAAATCTCA
>CAMZKK010000090.1 GCA_947311175.1 uncultured Planctomycetota bacterium
ATATAATATTATATAGTATTACTGTAAAAATAGTTCACAAGCTTAATAATTTAAAATAGTGACAGACAAAGGAATAATAATGAATACTAAAAAAAACTCAAGATTAATTACAAAAACAACAGTTTTTCTATTTTTAATCCTCTTAGTTATTTTCTACAAGTATCACTCCATCAAAGTGGTGCTTCACAAAACGAGAGCAAGCCTGCAATTAGCAAAAGATAAAAACAAATTAATTTCTCACAATCTATACGATGAAAAATTCAGATTAGCAGATACTAAACTAAAAACCAACAATTACAAAGAAGCCCGTGAGATAATTTCCTCTTGCGATGCCAAAAACAGTAGTTGGGAATTACAGCGCCTAAAATATTTATGCAATTTAGAAAAGATTAAATATGTCAGCCATACCGGAGCAATAATTTCTTTCGATATAACACGAGACAGCAAGACATTTATTACCTCATCACTAACCGGCGAGGTGATTATTTGGGACACATCAACAAAAAAACAAATACTTGAATTTACAATTGAAAATAATTTACCCATCACGGCATCTGCAATTGACCCGACAGGACACTACGCAGCATTCAGCCTACCATCTGGCACCATTAACCTAATAGATATAAAACAAAAAAAAATCATCCGTAAACTTATTGGACATAATGACATCATTACCAGCCTTAACTTTTATCCAAATGGTAGTTACCTTCTCTCCAGCGGAAGAAATAAGACAATTAGAATTTGGGATGTCAAAAAAGCAAAACAGATTAGAATATTCAAAGGACATAAAGGGCGAATTAGTTCTGTCAAATTCAGCAGTGATGGCAAAAAGGTGGTTTCATCATCGTATGATAAAACCATTAAGATTTGGAATGTAAGATTAGGAAAAATAGAGACAACCATAAATAACCATCTCGCCCCAATAACCAGCGCCAAATTCATTCTAAAAAATACCGCTGTCTTATCTGGAAGCATTGACGGAACAACAATAATTTCCGACATTAAAACCGGCAAGATTATTCGCCACTTACCAAAATATCCGGGACAAGTTTACTCAGTAGATTACCAACCAAAAGAACAGCTTGTCCTTATTGCCGGCTCAAACAAAACTGCAATTGTGTGGAGTCTAAAAACAAACCAACGAGTTGCAAGCTTTAGAGGACATACCGGAGAAATTTTTGAAGCATCATTTGTCAACAACGGAAAAAATATAATTACCATTAGTGCAGATAAAACTATCAAACTTTGGGATTATCAAAAAAACAATTCTTTGAATTTATTAACCGGACATAAAGGGGCAATCCTGAGTTGTGAATTCTCTGCAGATGAAAAAAATATTATCACGGGAGGTGCTGATAGAAAAATCGGTATTTGGAATACCAAATCAGGCAAACTAATAAAAATGCTAAACGGATTCGCCCAAAATATCTATTCTGTCGCAATATCTAACAATAATAAATATCTAGCTGCGGGTAAAAGTGATACAAAAATAAGAGTTTGGAGTTTTGATACATTAAGAAAAGTCAAAATCCTTAAAGGGCATAACTCGGCAGTATTAAAAGTAACATTTTCACCGGACAGCAAATATTTGATTTCTGGAAGCGAAGATAAAACAATAAAAATATGGGATATTAAAACAGGGAAAAATATAAGAACCATCACTGGTCACACCAAGGGAGTTAACAATCTACAAATCACGACTAACCAAAAATTTATAATCTCAGGAAGTATTGATTCATCTATTATTGTTTGGGATTTTAGTAACGGGAAAAAAACAAAAACATTTATTGGCTCAGGAAAGGAACTTATCTATTTTCATTTTTACGAAGGCACAAAAAAGATTATTGCCGTATATAATGATAATAAAAAAAATCTAGTTCTATGGGATTACAACACCGGCGACAAAAAAATATTATTAGAAAAATGTAAATATAAATTTAATAGAGCTATTATATCAAACGATAACAGAAGAATTGTCGGTGGAGACAGTTTTGGGGTAATTAGAATTTTTGACATATTCACAAGCGAAGAAATTTTAACTTTACCTGCTTTTAATGCCGGCATAAGTGCCATCAGCTTTTCTAAAAATGGAAACACCCTGCTAACCGCAAGCTATGACAAAAACGCAATTCTTTGGTTTTCGAAATGAAACGAAAAATCAAAATTCATCTGAAAGCACACCTTTAATCGCGTTTTGTTTTTCTAAATCTGCCGCTGTAGGCTTTTTGGTTTCAACTTCTTCTGCAGGCTCTTTCATATCATCATTTACAGAGACATCTTCTCTATTGTCGGCAAAAAAATCGTCAGTTTTTTTAGTAGAACGAGAAGTTGAATTTTTCATCAAAGACTTCTTTCGTTTTTTATTTTTATCATGTATTCTTTTTTGAAAACTAACTGTTTTTCCTCTACAATGTTTACTGTATAGATCGGCCTTTTTAGTTATTTTCTGTAAAACAACTAACCCTGGTGCTAATCTCTGCCCTTTGGCTTTTAATCTTTCATCCTGTTGCTCTTTAAAATAGACAATTGCAATTATCATAACTAACAAAAATACGAAGAATCCTAAAGCTAAAATTGCCAGAGAATCATCACCCTTAGAGGCTCTCCTCCGAACACGCTTTTTTTATTTCTCTTCTTTGAGATTTTTTTTTCATCTTTTTTAACCATTTTCACCCTGACAGTACTTTTATTTGTTATTGAAACCATTTTGTTTTTAGAGGTTTTAACAGCATCATAAGATTTAGTTGTAGAATAAAAATCATTCTTTACCTGCACCATAGCAGCTCTTGTTTCAGAAGCATTTTGATATCGTCCTTCTGGCTCAAGGACAAGCATCCTCTGAATAATTTCTGCCAATGTGACAGGAAAATCATCAAT
>CAMZKK010000091.1 GCA_947311175.1 uncultured Planctomycetota bacterium
GATACCACTATGATTTATACTCACATTCTACGAGAGATGTCGGAGTTGCCTCGCTCTCCGCTTGATTTGTTGTGATGATTTGCATACTCTAAATTTTGCAGTGCGCAAATTGGCAGTTTCATTATTCACCATAATGTGTCTTTGCACGGTGAATGGTGATAAGTTTTTTTTCTTTATTTATAGAATAGATAATCCGGTCTTTATAAGAGAGGCGAACCGAATAAAATCCTGTCAAATCTCCAATCAATCGCTTTCCCGATTCTGGGTCTTCTGCAATTTGATTAGATATAATATCTTTAGCTTTTTTCTTTTGCTTTAGAGTTAACTCTTTAATGTCTTTAAACGCCTCTTTGGTAAATTGAGTTTTATAGGTCATCACCAAAGACCGCATCCATAGAGAAAGTTTCGCCTTTTTCTAGTTGTTTTACAGACTTTGCAATGCTTTTGCGAAAGCCAGGAATGGAGAGAAGTTCTAGTGTTTCTTGCATAGATTCATACTCATCCTCAGACATCAGAACTACGTCCCCTTGCTTGTGATGAATGTGATAAATTTGATGCTTGTTTATAGCGTTTTTGACTATATCAAAAAACTTTTTTCTAGCTTCAGTCACTTTAATGCTTGCCATATTCTATTTCTCCAACGCGTACATAATAACGTACATCTTTTATAAGCGTTGTTCGCTCTGCCGTCAATAAATTTTTATTTATTTTATAAATTATATGCTTATATTAAATTCTTTAGAATGAATGAAATAAATATCAGGGAAATTCAGATTTACTTGATTACAAAAATCTTGATACCACTATGATTTATACTCACATTCTATGAGAGATGTCGGAGTTGCCTCGCTCTCCGCTTGATTTGTTGTGATGATTTGCATCGCCTGTTTTTTTATTAAATATCGATCGTTGAGCTTCTTTTATATTAAATATCGTCCGTAGAGATTCTTTTATTGTTCGTTCTAAATTTAGCTGTGGGATTTTGGTTGAGTTGTTGGTGGTGGTGTTTCTAGAGCTGGATGATTTTATTGCTTTTGTTTTTTTCAAAAGCTGGAAGCTTTTGTTACTTTCTTTCAAAAGCTGGAAGCTTTTGTTACTTTTGGGGAGGGGGAGTCTTGATGTTAAGACGATTTTGTTTGTATGGTTTTCTTAAGAACCAACAATATTATGAGCCATTTATCCTTTTGGCATTCTTGCAGATGGGACTTAGCTACACAATGGTTGGGATGCTTGTTGCATTTAGAGAACTGTCTTTAAGCATTATGGAAATTCCCTCTGGGGCAATTGCAGATATTTGGGGACGGCGAAGGGCTATGATTGTTAGTTTTATTGCCTACATAATTCACTTTATTTTGATTGGTAGTGCAGGGATAACTTATCAACAATCCGGCATTTCGTTCAGGACTCTTCTTTTTTTGTTATTTACATCTATGTTATTTTTCGCAATTGGTGATGCATTCAGAACAGGCACTCATAAGGCAATGATATTTTTATGGCTAAAAGAAAACAACCGGGAATCTGACAAAAATATGATTTATGGATATACTCGTTCATGGAGTAAAATCGGCTCTGCGGTATCGGTAATAATTGCCTCTATCTTTGTTTATTTTACAAATAATTATCTATATGTATTTTTTTTATCAATCATCCCATACAGTCTTAATATAATTAATTTTTGGGGATACCCACCGGAAATTAATATCAAACACAAAAACAGGATTAAATTATCACAACTCATTTTACATATCAAAGATTCCTTTGTTTTGTCATTCAAAAACATAGCTTTGCGAAGACTAATATTAGAGTCAATGGTTTTTGAAGGCTTTTTCAAATCTACTAAAAACTATCTACAGCCAATTTTAAAAAATGCAGCGCTACCGATTGTTGCTTATCTTTGTTCTGATATAATTATGACTTCGGAGCAAAAATCCGTAATCTTGATAGGTCCAGTATATTTTTGTTTGTTCATTCTCTCAGCCATTGCCAGTCGCAAATCTCATAAATTCTCAAAATGGAGTGGCTCTGAAAACTCTGCCACAAAATATATTTGGGGATATTTACTCATAACGATGTCAATCTTATTGCCTGCAATTTATTATGGACTATATTCGGCAATTATCACTGGTTTTATCTTTATTTATATCTTACAAAATCTTTGGCGACCATTGCTAATTAGCCGTATAAGCTCCATCTCTGCCGAAAGACAAAGTGCAACAATCTTATCAATAGAATCGCAAAGCAGAAGCTTGGCAACCATAATCCTTGCTCCCATAATTGGCGGATTAGTCGATTTGACAAAGAATAATAATATCGGAAAGATTGAATTTTTGCCAATCGCAATTATTGGTTTTATCTTTTCTCTGTACTTTTTCATTACAAGCAAAATTAATTAATTAAAAATTAAAAGTTAAAAATTAAAAATGATTGTGACGCTTTGCGTCGGGGTGTTTTCCGCAAGCGGCATCAATTATCCAGAGGGACATACAAAGTTTCTTTGTGTATCCATTATCCTTATTCTGAGGGACATGCAAAAAAATTTTTGTGTTCTGCACTTTATTCCTTAAAATAAATTTGTAAATTCATCAATAAAACAGTTTTGTAAAAACTTAATAACGGTATAATCTCAGACAAATTCAAAAGTAAATTAAACTAAGAGTGGAGACATTATAAAATGAATAAAGATGCTTACAAGATAGAGGATACAGGCAAGACAATAAATAGTGCGGTTGTTGAAACAGATCTTCCCGGATTGAAATTGAAGGCAAGAGGAAAGGTTAGAGATGTGTATGATCTTGGTAATAAATTGCTAATCATTGCCAGCGATAGGATTAGTTGCTTTGATAGAGTTTTAGGCTCACCAATTCCCGGCAAAGGAAATATCTTGAGCCAGCTCTCTTTGTTTTGGTTTGATTTATTGAAAGACATTGTCCCTAACCATTTTATTACTGAAGACTTGTCCGGCCTTGGGATTGGCGAACATGCGGTAAAGGTATTGACAGGCAGAAGTATGGTTGTTAAAAAAGCCGACCCTTTGCCGATAGAATGCATTGTTCGTGGGTATTTAGTGGGAAGCGGCTGGAAAGAATACACAAAAAACGGAACTGTTTGTGGGATGAAATTGCGAGATGGATACAAACAAGCGGAAAAATTAGATGAGGTAATCTTTACCCCATCAACCAAGGCAGAAGACGGCGACCATGACGAAAATATTACTTTTGAAAAAATGGTAGAAACGATTGGTAGTGATTTAGCGGAAAGAGTCAAAAAGCTTTCCATTGAAATTTATTCAAAAGCAGCAGATCATGCTGCCAAAAATGGTGTCATTATCGCAGATACAAAATTTGAGTTCGGAATGGTAGATGGCGAACTAATAGTGATTGACGAAGTTTTAACCCCTGACAGCTCTCGCTTTTGGCCGGTTGCAACTTATGCCACCGGTAGCAATCCGGAAAGCTTTGATAAACAATATGTTCGCGACTGGCTAAATGAATCGGGATGGAACCATGAGCCTCCTGCCCCTGCCCTGCCGGAAGATGTAATCAACAAGACTATTGAAAAATATAGGGAAGTCTTTAGCTTGATAACCGAACAGAAAACTTTATAGGAAAAAAATGAAAAAGGAAAAAAAGAAGATTATTATTTGGTTGGAGTATATTGCTGCTCGTGCCTTAGCTGGTTTTTTAAATATTTTACCATTGTCGATTGCTGCGGTAGTTGGTCGCTGGCTGGGGCTTTTGTTTTATAAGATTGACAATCGTCATCGTCAGCAATGTATTGACGCAATGCAAGATAAGTTGGGCTTTACTCCTGAAAAGGCTGACGCCACAACCAGAGAAATGTATATTCATCTTGGATTGATGCTTGTGGAATTTCCTCGCACCCCGCAACTGCGAGGAAAAATGATAGAGTCAAATATTGACTGGTCAGGTAAGGAAGAAATAATCAAAAACTTGCTAGCGGAAGGCAATGGTCTAATTTTCATAACCGGGCATATTGGCTGTTGGGAAATAGCTGGTAGCGTCTTTGGTTTAAAGGGATATTCAAACGGAGCAATTGCTCGCCCTCTCGACAACCCCCTAATCAACAATTGGGTTAATTCTATTCGTGAGACAAATGGTCAAGAGATATGGGACAAATTCGGGGCAATGCGAAATGCCTTACGAGCATTAAAAAAAGGTAAATCTTTTGCGACTTTGATGGATATTGATGGCGGTCAAGACGGAGTATTTAATAAATTTTTCGGCAAGCAATGTAGCACTGTTCCAACTGCAGTTGATTTAGCAATCAAGACCGGAGCCCCAATGATTGCGGCAGTATTTCACCGAACATCGATTATGAATTTCAAACTTGAGATGAGTGAGCCATTTCGCTATGACCCACAAAAAGATAAGACAACCGAAAGATTAGCACTCTTACAAAGATGCAATGACGAATTAGGAGCAATCATAAAGAAACGACCGGAGCAATGGTTATGGTTACACAGACGGTGGAAAACTCAACCGAAGGAAAAAGTTTGAACCTAAATTACGCAGGTAATTGAAAATTGAAAATTGAAAATTGAAAATTGAAAATTGAAAATTGAAAATTGAAAGTTGAAAGTTGAAAGTTGACAATGAAAGGGCTTTAGCTATTGCTAAAGATAGTTTTGATAATTTGTCTCGCTTGTATTTTCCTTTCATTAAATATCGCTCATAGAGCTTCCTTCATTGTTAATTGCTAACTATTAATTGTTGTCCGAAAAGAGCACATGCTTCTAAATTCCAGCTGAGGAATTTAGGTCAATCATCCAATTGGAAATTTATTTAAGGATAAGAATAAATGACAGATGACACAACTCTATTTAAGACGATTGCGTTTTATCTTATGACTTCGGTTGTCAAATTAATTGGAACGGTGTTATGGAAGCCAATTATCGGAAAAGAAAATTTGCCAGATGGGGCATACATAATTGCAATTAATCATCGCTCTCTAATCGATGGCGTTGTGGTGGTAAATGAATTTAACCGAATTAGACGAAGACCAATCCATGTCATTGTTTTCAAAGAAGCATTTGACAAACCTGTATTATGGGATTTGATGAAATTGTCAGGATGCATACCATTTGATCGCGGAGATGAAGCAAGTCGCTTGAACATTCTTGAGACCTCGCTCGGATATTTAAAGGCAGGAGAACCGGTAGGGATTTTTCCTGAGGCACACTTGAGCATAGATGGCAAGATGAGAAGAGCACGACCTGGGGCTGCGATGCTTGCAATTGAAAGTGGGGTGCCGGTGGTGCCGGTCGGGCTAAAAAATACTGAAAAGGTGCTTGAGCCTGGGACTGGGAAATTTAGAATAGGAACAAGAATAACAATTGAGGTTGGAAAACCACTATTGTTTTCAAATCTTAAAGATGACTACGTAAATTCAGACAAAAAAGGGAGGATGAAAATCCTAAAAGAAGTATCCGGTAAAATAATGACAAATATCGCCAAACTTTCCGGGCAGCAATATCCATTTGCAAAAGCTATGGAGGATAAAGATGAATAATGTTAGATTTATAATCGACGAAGTCAAAGAGCGAGGAATCTCGGTAATGCGAGTATTTGGCGATTTAGACTTTGAACATCGAAAGGACTTTGCTCATCACATTGACAAACTCTTGTCATCTGAAAACAAAAAAATCGTCATCGACCTAACCGAAACAGCGAGAATCTTTAGCATCTATATCGGAACCTTAGTTGATGTCAATCAACAGGCAATCTCGCAAGACAAATCACTTACAATCTTAGTGTCTAAAAAACAAAAAGAATTTTTTGAAAAATTAGATATGAACAGCCTTCTAAATATCATTCAGGCAAAATAAAACCTGATGAATGAAATAGATTTTATCTCGTGGCTAAAAGACAATTTAAAACAAGGCGAAGGAGTCATTGTTGGCCCTGGTGATGACTGTGCGGTTTTAGATGTTGCTGATTATTCACAAATAACCATAAGCACCGATACCCTTCTCGAAGGAACTCATTTTTCCACAAAAGATGAAGCTTATGATATTGGTTGGAAAACAGTAGCGGTAAACCTAAGCGATATGGCTGCAATGGGATGCCGACCATTATGGGCAGTTACCGGACTTGGATTTAATCGAGGTAGCGATAGCGATTGGCTTAAAAATTTCACAAAAGGGTTAATTGCTTGTTCTGAAAATCACGCATTAAGTTTGGTCGGTGGAGACTTCACCACCTCCTCAAACGGCACAAGCATAACAATGACAATAGTTGGTATTCCTTTTTCATCCAATCCTGTTTATCGAAGTGGGGCAAAGGTTGGCGATATAATTGCCGTAACCGGTTCGCTTGGTGGTTCAATCAAAAATAAACATCTTAACTTCAACCCAAGGATAAAAGAAAGTGAATGGCTTTGCAAAAATTCACTACCAAACGCAATGATGGATATTAGCGACGGAATATCACTCGATCTTCGACGACTTTGCAGTGAGAGCAAGGTGGGGGCAATTATTGAAGAAGACAAATTACCAATCTCCGAAGATGCCAAGGCAATGGCAATGACTGACAAAAAATCGGCAATAAACCATGCCCTCACCGATGGTGAAGATTTTGAACTTTTACTTACGATTGACGAAAACAAGTGGAATACAATAAAATCCAATTGGAATTTACCGACAGCTATTACGGAAATTGGAAAGATAACTAACGACTGCAACACCCTTTCTCTTCGGGATATTAATGGGAAAGAAGCAGAATTGCCAAAAGGTGGATATATCCATGAATAAAAATCTTGAAATAGAATTTATCACGAAAAGCCCTGACGAAACATTTTCATTAGGGTTAGCATTAGGGCAGGATTGTAAAGGTGGCGAATGCTTTATGCTCCACGGAACTCTCGGAGCTGGAAAAACTTGTCTCTTGCAGGGAATGGCTCGTGGGCTTGAAGTTCCTCAGGGGATTGAAGTGGTCAGCCCGACATTTGTTATTCATTGTCAATATGAGGGCAGACTTATCTTTAACCACATTGATGCCTATCGACTTGACGGAGCAATGGATTTTGATGCCCTTGGATTTGATGAAATGTTTGATGACAAGGACTCGGTAACTGCGGTGGAGTGGGCAGAAATTATTGATAGCATAATTCCAGAACCACACATTGAGATAAAAATAGAACTCTTATCTGCAACCGAAAGATTGTTCAAACTTAGTGGAGAAAAAAATATCGCAACAACCTTTCAAGATACAATTACCGCTTTTGGGAAATTTTCTACTTGAAAGCGATTACTTACATAAATAAACAATAAAGATAACTATTCAATTTTAAAAATTTAAAAGGAGAAAATAATTATGGCTGACTTTGAAGTAAAACTACCAAGCCTCCAAGAAACATCAGGAGATGACAAGGCTGGAGACAGTGCAAAGGTATCATTCGTTTATGTCGATGAAGGAGAAGCTGTTGAAGAAGGGGATGACCTTATCGAAATGGAGACAGACAAGGCCACCTTCAATGTTCCGTCACCAAAATCAGGCACAATTAAAAAGATTGTGGTTGAGGAGACTATGGTGCTGAATACCGGAGATTTAATCTGTATTATTGATGTGTAACAACCACCCATATCCATACTACTCTTATCGCCAATCAATGATTGATAAATATGGTCAACCGTTATTTAGAATACCGGTTGACCTCGAATTGGGATGCCCTAACCGTGACAAAGGGAGTAGCGGTTGCACCTTTTGTCCCGAAGACGGAGCGAGGGCACAACAAATCAAAGGGATTGACAACATTGAGTTACAGGTAAAAAAAGCTATCAGCGTTGCAAAAAAAAGATATAAAGCAAAAAAATTTATTGCCTATTTTCAAACTTACAGCAATACTTTTTCAGACACTGAAATTAGAAAAAATCTATACAACAAAGTTCTGTCCGTATGCGATTTTACCGCAGTCAGTATTGGCACTCGCCCTGATCTTTTACCCACCAAAGAACTTGATTTTCTGCAAGAGCTAATGGCTGACCATGAACTCTGGGTAGAGCTTGGCGTCCAAACAATTCACAACAAAACCTTAAATAAAATAAATAGAAAACACCTTTGGCAAGATAGTTTAGATGCAATCCATCGTTTAAAAGACAGGGGAATAAAGGTCGCCGTTCATGTAATCTTGGGACTACCTGAAGAAACACCTAAAGAGATATTGCAGACAGCAGACACTCTTGCATCTCTGGAACTTGACGGAATAAAGCTCCACAATCTCCACATAATTAAAAATACTGCATTAGAACAAGAATTTTTAGACGGCAAGATTAATGTTATGGATGAATATCAATATGCGGAGCTGGTGATTCAATTCTTACGCAGACTACCATCAACGCTACCGGTAATCCGCTTGCAAACAGATACCGCAGAAGAAGATTTAATTGCTCCGAAATGGAGTCTTAATAAAGGTCAATTTGAAAATCTCATTACCTCAAAAATGAAATACGAACAAGTTACGCAAGGAGATTTGTTTGACAAGAAGAAAGATTTAAAAACTACTAACGCTTTCAAAATAACAACAACTAATGACGATAGTGCAACCTTTTGGAGTGAAGAATTCAAAGAACATTTTCACGCAAAGATTGGTGCGTATGCCGAAGCCATCAACAAGTTTATCATACCTGCCGAAATTGGTGAAAAATTAAGAAACAATGAAGATGTTAAAATTCTCGACATCTGCTTTGGCTTGGGTTACAACACCCTTGCTAGTATTGAGCAAGCTATATCAAACAAGAAAGGAAAGGTTCTTGTTGACGCCTTAGAAATAGACAAACGAGTGGTTTGGGAATCATCCCAAAATGTAGATTATTCATTTTTGCCAAAGATAGACTGGAATACAGAACTTTTGAACATCTACCAAACAGGACAGGCATCTTCCGAATTTTATTTGATAAACATTTACTGGGGAGATGCAAGACAAACAATTACAAGTCTTGACAGAAAGTATGATGTTGTCTTTCTTGATGCGTTTTCAACCCAAAGAAATAGCGAATTATGGACAAAAGATTTTATTCATAAAATCAAAAATGTAATTAATGATAGCGGAGTGATATTGTCTTATTGCTCTGCCCTTCCCGTTCGTTCGGCATTTATGGCAGAAGGATTCTACATCGGTAACACCCCTGCTTA
>CAMZKK010000092.1 GCA_947311175.1 uncultured Planctomycetota bacterium
GCTGTAATATGAAGGTCTGAACCTTTTTTTTCCATCAAAACGTGGAGTAGTTCTTCAATCGTAACCATCAAAAAATCTCCTTCAAAGAGTCAGTGTTTCAGCTAGTGACGGACAAAGCTATTTTGCAAGTCACGTATCTTTCATACAATATTAAAGCGATAATTTTTCGTGTCAATATAATTGTATTTCAGAGTGCATGATTACCTTTATTTAACATTTGACCAAAATTTTATTTTCTTTATAATTCACGCAATTAAAATTGTTTTTTTGAGAGCAAACAAGATGGACAAGTATAGCATATTAGTTATTGATGACGCAGAGGCAACGAGAGAAACTCTTTTTGAAATCCTTACGGAAAAAGGTCATGAAGTAACTACGGCAAAAAGTTGCACCGAAGCGAAGATTGCATTTACCGAACAAATCTTTGACTTAATCTTGTCAGATTTAATGCTAAAAGACGGCACAGGGATGGAACTTCTTGAGATTGCAAACGAAGCCCAATCTAAAGTGCCGTTTGTCATTATAACCGGACATGGCTCAATCGAAAATGCGATTGAGGCAACAAGACTCGGTGCTTACGACTACATTACAAAGCCACTTGATTTAAAAAAGCTTAGGGTTTTGGTCAGAAATGCCCTTCATTTAAGAAGTTTAGAAATTCAAGTTTCTGCAAAATCTCCCCTTGATAAAATCATAGGAAATAACAAAGAAATCATAAAGATGAAAGAAATGATTGCGCAAGTTGCTAAATCTGATGCAACAGTCCTTATTTCCGGGGATACCGGAACCGGTAAAGAACTGGTTGCAAATGCATTCCACGAAATGTCTAGCAGAAGTAAGAAAAAATACATAAAGGTTAATATTGCCGCACTTCCTGAAAGCCTATTAGAAAGTGAATTGTTTGGTCATAAAAAAGGGGCATTTACCGGTGCAATGAAAGAACGTATTGGGAGATTTGAACTTGCTAACAATGGCACTTTGTTTCTCGATGAAATCTCAGAAATGCCTTATGAAACCCAAGTAAAATTACTTCGCGTATTGCAAGAGCATGAATTTGAAAGAGTTGGAGGAGCAACTCCCATTCAGAGCAACTTCAGACTCATTGCGGCAAGTAATAAAAACCTCAAAACCTTAATCAAAGAAAATAAATTTAGAGAAGATCTTTACTTTCGAATCAATGTTGTAAATATATTTGTTCCTCCCCTACGAAAGCGAAAAGACGACATCCCGTTACTTTGTGATCATTTCATCAATATGTATAATAAAAAATATAATAAACATACTGAAATTAAGAAAACTGCACTTGATGCACTATGTGAATATTCATGGCCGGGCAATATTCGTGAATTGGAAAATGCAATTGAAAGAGCGGTAGTTACCAACTTTGATGGCAAAATTAAAAGAGCTGACCTTACCGATGATATAAGGAGCAAAAGCGGTCCGATTGGTAACGGGATTACTATCGCTTCAGGGCTTAAAATTGACGAAGTAGAAAAGCAATATACCATTGCTGAATATATTAGAATGGGGAAAAACAAATCAAAACTCGCTAAAAATTTAGGGATTGGGCTCAAGACTTTGTACCGAAAATTTGAAGCTTGGGACTTTAAGGATTCTTAACTATGGAATTATTTGACACGCACTGCCATCTTGATTTTCAGGCATTTGAAAATGATTGTGACGAGGTAATTGAAAACGCAATTAAAAATAACGTTACAGGTATGCTAACTATAGGCACCTGTTTGGAGAGTAGCACCTCGGCAATTAAAATATCATCTAAGAATAATAATATCTATGCAGCAGTTGGTATTCATCCCAATCATTGTCATGAATGCAAGGAAGAAGATCTTACAAGAATCGAAGACCTTGCAAATGATGAAAATGTAGTAGCAATCGGAGAAACCGGATTAGACTTTTTTCATAATACAACCCCGGTTAAGATGCAGGAAAAATACTTCCTCAAACATATGGAGATTTCTGCTAATACCGGCAAGCCTTTAATTTTACATAGTCGAGAAAGTGGCGAAGAGTTAATCAAAATGCTAAAAGATTTCTTCGGCAATGAACCAATCAATGGAGTATTCCATTGTTTCACTTCAACTAAAAAAGTTTTAGAGCAGGCTCTAGCACTCGAACTAAAAATAGGTATTAGTGGAATTGCAACCTTTCCGAAAGGAGAGAATGTAAGAGAATTAATTCCTCACATCCCAGATAAATATCTCTTACTTGACTCAGACAGCCCATTTCTTTCCCCTGCCCCCAAACGTGGCAAGAGAAATGAACCAGCAAACATTATTCACATCGCGGAAAAGATTGCTGAGATTCGTGGAGTATCGCTTGATGACATTGCCCGCATCACCACTCGCAATGCCAGAGAATTATTTAACCTAAAAGGCGATAACGAAGAAGGTAAGATTGCCTATGAAATCCGCAACACCCTTTATCTTGCCCTTACCAACGAATGTACAAATAACTGCTCGTTTTGCTCACGAAATACCGGCTATGACGTAAAAGGACACGACATAAAACTGAAAAAAGAACCAACTGCCGAAGAAGTAATTTCAGCAATGGGTGACACTGAAAGATATGACGAAGTATGCTTTTGTGGATTTGGAGAGTCAACAATGCGACTTGAGGTTCTAACCACTGTCGCCGATGAATTAAAAAGAAGAGGAAAAAAGGTTCGCCTAAACACCAATGGGCAAGGTAGTATCTTCCATAAAAGAAACATTGTTCCAGACCTTAAAGGACGAATTGATTCCATTTCAGTATCAATCAACACCTCAAATGCAAGCCACTATCAAGAAATTTGCCAATCAAGATTTGGGGAAGATTCATTTGCCGGTCTCTGTGATTTTGTAAAAAAAGCAGTCCCGGAAATTCCTGAAGTTATCTGCACTGTAGTCGATATGCCGGAAATAGATATCGAAAAAACCAGGGAGATTGTTGAGTCACTTGGGGCAAAATTCAGGGTTAGGTCTTTTGTTGATGTAGGTTAATAATTAAAAATTTTAAAATGAAGGAAGCACTACTAGCAATCTGATGAAATGAAAGCCTATGTTTCATTTACTTCAGAGTACAAGCACCCATTCGGTTAAGGTAGTTAAGGTAAATATAGGCGATGCAAATTATCAAAACCGCACAAGATAAATGATTATCGCCCATTCTTTATCTTTTATTTACCTTTTCTCTTTTTTTTTAAACTTTTATTTCTAACAACCGTTAATACTAAAGTAAATTGGACGGCATGGAGGCTGTCTATCTCGGATGGTAATATACAAATCATGGATGATGATGTATTTGCTTTCGGTATAACGAGAAGCTTTAGGTTTAGTCCAAGCATAAAAAAAGACGAGAAGTATTTAAGATACACCATCGTCTTTATTTTTTCGTTAAAAATACTGCATCCGAGAAGAATTTACCCCTACCTTATAAGCATATTGCGAAATCAAATTCCAGATAAAACAAATCAAAGAATATATTTAGATAAATCTTCATCTTCTGATAGTTCTTTTAGTCTTTCATAAACTAATTTTTTATTAATGACTACCTTTTTGCCCTTCATTTCAGGAGCATTGAAACTAATATCTTCCATTAATTTTTCCATAATGGTATGCAGACGTCTTGCCCCAATATCTTGTGCC
>CAMZKK010000093.1 GCA_947311175.1 uncultured Planctomycetota bacterium
ATTCTCTTTTCGTCCACAGACTACAATGGAGCAAAAATGTAGCCATTATGTATTTGGATAAAAAGGAATATTCAACAGCATCTCTTTTCGCTCAAAGAACACTATCTCTAACTACTGCCAAGGATTTAAGTGAACGCAAAAATATAGAGAGGCTAATCAAAAGAATCTCCAGGGAGACAAAAAACAAAAATCAAGGAGAATGAATAATAGAAACGTGAGGAATGCAATTTTTCATAAAAATTCGTTTGCAATGCTGGTTGACGGAGCGAGTAAAACTAGCCACGGCAGGCTTGCAATTCTGATCCATTCGTGACTAAAGAATAGCACTAATTTTAGTGCTGTCAAATTCAAGAGTATTCTTGTTTTCTATTTTTTTATATTACAGTTCAATCTATAGCTTTCTTCTTTCATTTCTATTAGATTTATCCTGTGGGTGAGTTGATCTAATAATTCCCCAGTTAATCGTTCGTCACCAAACACTTGTGTCCATTTGCTAAAAGGTAGATTTGTGGTAACAATTATACTTGTTTGTTCGTAGCATTTAGTTTAACAATAATAACAATCTGGGGTATGCAAAAAAACTCTACACACCCCAGATTTATTAATATTTTATTTCATTGCTCCTGTAATTATATCGACAGCCTGTTTTTCTAACTCTTCAGTTAGGCATGATGGGACAGGCAGCACAATTGAGCGAGCAAATAATTCATCACTTCTCGGACAAGCACCCTTTGTGTAGTCATAAATACTTTCAGCGTTTTCCTTTAATGACCAAGGATTGCCGGCAGAAGAGAGAGGCACCTTATTGATGAGAGATAGAATGTTGCTATAAATATGCAGACCGTAATCTGCAACTCTATGACAACTGGTCAATCCTGCCTCCTTCATTTTTTTAGCAACATTTAACGCTTTTTCTTCATTATCCAACATCATAATGATGAACGGCCCACTGTCGCCATCTTCGTCAGGAATTCTTCGAAGAGTGATTCCTGAAATCTCTTTTAGCATGTTCCTTATTCTGTATTTTGATTCTCTCATACTAGACGTTATCTTGTCAAGTTTATCTATCTGAACCGATGCGACAGCCCCACACATCTCATTCATTCTTCGCCCAGCACCCCACATGATTGCAAATTCGTCTGGCACCGACAACCGACCATCAACCCTAATCAATCCCATATCATGGGCAGAGAACGCCCGTAAGTGCAATTTTTCGTCATCGGTAATCAGTAATCCACCTTCTCCTGAGGTCATATTTTTATTGAGTTGAAGACTAAAAATCCCCATCTTACCAAAGGTTCCTACTGATTTACCTTTATACATTCCTCCATTGCACTGTGCACAGTCTTCAAGAACCGGAATGTTGTGCTTATCAGCAACCGCCATAATACTGTCCATATCACAAGGTACCCCTGCCATGTGGATTGTAATTATCAGTTTTGTTTTATCTGTTATTTTACTCTCAATATCTTTTGCATTAACATTAAAAGTATCGTCAATTTCACACACTACCGGAATTGCTCCAACTTGAATAATGGCACCAACGGTAGCAACCCACAAGAATGAAGGAATCATAACCTCACACCCTGGACCAATGTCAAGAGCACGCATTGCAGTAATCAAAGAGCCTGTTCCACTATTTATTGCAAGTGTGTGGTTACAGCCATATTTAGCCTTTGCTTTGTTTTCAAACTCATCGACATATTGAGGTTTTCTTTTGCCGTCAGAATAATTAGGTTCTCCAATTCCATAATACCTAAAAAGAGAACCATTTTGTAAAACATCCAAAACAGCACTCTCTTCTTTTTCATCTAGCCAATAAACTCCAGGAAATTCGTGGGGCCATTTAATTTTGCTCATAATTTCTTTCCTATTATAAAATATGTTAGATTTTAACTAAAACAGCTTCAATTTCTAAATCCATCCATTGGACGCCTAGCTAACTTACTTCTAGTATTCTTTACACAGTCATCCCATAAATTTTTTTTAAAGCTTAATACCTTTAAAAAAGTGAGCCATAGATTATCCTTTTTGTTATCATACACAAAGGAGTTACCAATGAAACCCACTAAAAGAAAATATACAACACTTCGGCAGATTTGCAATAAATTTCCAGAAAGAATATCATTATGATTAATTTTGTCACCAATAGAAATATTGGCTTTGTAAAGTTTGGTCGATCGTTTACACAGTTTTTTGAACATACTCACCCGATACTTAATTCGCGTTCATTAGCGGCAAAAAAAACTACCGGAAACCATCCCTACCCATCTCTCAAATCCTTATCCAAAAACGCCTGCGATAAAAAACGACGCAAAGCGTCACAATCATTTTTAATTGTTAACTTTTAATTTTTAATTAACTTCCGCAGTTGATACGGAATTTAGGTTAACTGTTTACTTTATCGTTGTGAGTTAGTAAGATTTTTGTTCTTATTTTTTTATTAGGATGATAAATTGAGTTCTGAACGAATTATTAAAAATACATGGATGGTAAGTGCTTTGACATTGAGTAGTCGAGTGCTTGGGCTTATTCGTGATAAAGCATTAGTGTTGGTATTTGGTGGAGCTTCCGGGGTTTTAGATGCGTTTTTCTTGGCATTTACCATTCCGAATTTGTTTCGCCGCCTCTTTGGCGAAGGGGCTTTGTCTTCAGCATTTATTCCTGAATTTGTTGACTGCCGTGAAAATTATTCTGTCGAAGAATCTAATCATTTCGCCAGTGTGATTTTTACAGCCCTTGGGCTGGTGTTGTCAATCTTCTCTGTTGCGGTAATTGTTATTTGCCTAAGCATTTCTGGTTTCGTAGGTAATGAATCTACTCTCTTGGCATTAAAGCTTACTGCTATGATGTTGCCGTTTATGCCACTCATTTGTGTATCGGCACTGCTTGCCGGAATGTTGCAGTGCATTAGAAAATTTGGTATTCCTGCGGCGATGCCGGTGTTGCTTAATATAACAATCCTTGGGGTCTTGGGCTATTTTATTTATTATTGTCCGAATCAAGAAAATTTAATTTACTATGTTGCCGGGGCGGTTGTCATTGGTGGTGGATTGCAGGTGTTGATTCAAATGCCATACCTTTGGGCTAATGGTGTGTATGTTGGAATCTCAACTAATTTCGGTCATGATAGACTAAAAACAGTTTTGAAAGCTATGGGACCAACCGTTCTTGGACTTGCAATTTTTCAAATAAATGTTTTACTTGATCGTCTCATTGCTTTTTTGATGGTTGATGAAAGTGGTGCTTTGACTCATTTGTATCTCGGTAACCGATTGATGCAATTGCCCCTTGCCTTGTTTGGAATATCTTTGGTAACGACTGTATTTCCAGATATCGTTAGCCATATGAAACGTAAAGAGTGGGGTGATTTGTTTTCAAAAATGGACACCAGTGTTCGCTTTTTAATATTTATTATGATACCATCAGCTGTAGGGTTGATAGTTGTTTCTGAGCCGGTTGTGCGGATGATTTTTCAAGAGCCGGACTTGGTATTTTCTGATATGGATGTTTACAAAACTTCTGCTGTCCTTGCACTTTATGCACCGAGTCTGGTCTTTATTTCTATTCAACAATTTATAACCAGGGTGTTCTACGCTGATGGCGATTATAAAACACCGGTAAGCATTAGTATCAAGATGGTTTTTTTGAATGTTGGGTTAAATATTGTTTTGATTCATGTGCCGGACTTGTATCAAAGATGGGCAAATAATGTGGATATGCCTCTCGGAGAGGCGGGGCTTGCATTGTCAACCACCATTACCTCGATTATCTCAATGTGTTATTTGTGGTATATTATGAAGTTAAGATTAATCAAGGTTAGTAGCGAAAAAGTTTGGGATGATAAGTTTTCACGCTTGTCAGCAAGCACCTCAATGATATGTATTGCATCCTTTGGTATGGGAATTATTACTTGGTTGGTTGTTCGAAGTATTCCAGCTGAACCAGAGTTGTTGGTTAGGGTTGAGAGGGGATTGATTTCTGTTATTGTTGGAGTTGCATCTTATATTATTATTTGTCAAGTTTTTGAAATTAAAGAGCTTAATGAATTTGACTTTCGTAAAAAAAATAAAGAGAAGCATCGCAACGAAGCATAATAACTAAATCTAATAATGATGTGTTTATTAAGTGTTTATATTTTCTAAAAATATTTGTCTGTTTTGTAGGGAGTTAATTTGTGTTTAGTTTGAAAAGTTACAATGTGATTGGAGTATTGATAATAAGTATTTTTGCTTCTTGTGGTTGGTCAATAGGTCAAGACAAAGTTGGCGGAAAAAAAGATACAATTTATGTCTCTTGGGATGGCAGTGGAGATTATAATTGTGATGGCACTGGCGATCAGGAGGAGATTAATAAGGCATTGGCATTTGCAGCAAGCCATAAGCAGTACACAACTGTCTATATTAAAGGACCGCATACTTATTCTATAAATGATCCAATTGCAATGCCGAGTAATATGAAATTAACAGGTGATGCTACCGCTAAGGTCGAGTTGATTCCTGTTACTGAAAAAACTTGGGCTGGCAATAAGCCACTCATATATCCAGCTGGGCAAAAATATTGGGAAAGTCATGATGATTATACTTATAATGTAGGAACTGCGTTGTATGGAAAAGACGGTGAATCCATAGATAATGTTGAGATTACCGGATTTGAGCTTTGTGGTGGTATTGATCAGCCAGTAACAACCGTAAGGTGGAATATTATCCTGATTCAGTTTTTTATTGCTAATAATATCAAGATTCATGAC
>CAMZKK010000094.1 GCA_947311175.1 uncultured Planctomycetota bacterium
GTGATTATCTCATCTTCACTACCTTTGGCAATAACCACTTTAATTCCATTTGAGGTGGCACGAGCTGCAGCGTCAAGCTTGCTACTCATTCCTCCCTTACTCATTGTATTTTCAGCCCCCCCTGCCATTGCCAAGATTCGTTTGTCAATCGAATCAACACAAGAAATTACCGGACTATCCCCTTCTACCGGTGGTTTTTCATGAAGGCCATCAATGTCTGACAAGATAACCAAGCAATCAGCCCCAGACATTGCGGCAACCATACTGGACAATTGGTCATTATCACCGAATTGAATTTCCTCAACCATAACAGTATCATTTTCATTTATGATTGGCACACATCCTGATTCAAGAAGTGCATTTAGGGTATTTTTGGCATTCAAATATCTTTCTCTAATATCTAATCCGTCACGAGTTAGTAACATCTGACCGATTGTAATATTATATTTGGAAAACGCCTCGCTATAATAACGCATCAACTTACATTGACCAACCGCAGCAGATGCCTGCAACATTGACAAGGAATCAGGCCTCTGTTTTAATCCAATCTTAACAGCCCCTACCGCAACTGCACCACTCGATACCAAAATACATTCAATCCCTCTTTGTTTAAGAAAATGGACCTGTTCAGCAATTGATGAAATCCGCGAGAGGTTAATCCCGTCAGTAAAGTCTGCTAACAAACTAGAACCAATCTTGACAACAACTCTCTTTGTTTCAAGTAGTGATGCACGATTGCTGATTAATGATTCAGTAGATATTTTTTTCATTTCAATCCTAAATTACACAATAACTTAGATAATTATATAAACTTGCACCACTTCAATCAAGTCAATAGATTAAGTTGTGCCATGTAATCCTATCCAAACTGCAAAATTTAGGATTATAACAAGGTACTCGTAAGTTTAATTGACTTTGTAGTTGCATAATTGTAATATAAAAAAATAAATAACTATTCATTATTAATATAAAGGAGCATTTCATGAAGTTTACCTCAAAGTTTTTCGTATCGGCAATGGTTTTTATATTCTCTGTCAATCTTGCCCTTGCTGCATTTTGTGTTAAGTGCGGCACTAAACTCAAAGAAAATGTCAAATTTTGCCCTGATTGCGGTCATCGTCTTGGAGCACCACTCAATGAAGATACCAAGGTTAGAGCCAAACCAAAACCAGTGCCTGTTTATGAAGATATCGAAGAAGCGAATGCCTATTTTGACCTTGCGGAAAAAGAAGAAGATTCTGTAGGGGCATTTCTTTTACCACACATCAAAAAAAGACGGTATGAAAAAGCATTAAATCTTTACAAAAAAATCCTTGAGAAATGGCCAAATAGCAATAAGTGCGAGTATGCTGCCTACAACATTGCCAATATTTATGAAAGCTATGCATATAAAAAATATGACAAAGCCATTGACTATTATAAAATGGTAATCGATATCAACCCACAAACAGTGCTTGATACAAGATTAAAGATTGCAACAGTTACCGAAGACAAGATTCATGATTTTGAAGGTGCAATCCCTCTTTATGAAGAAACCATTGCAGATGCAAGAGTTCAAGACGAAAAAGAAAAAGCTGCAAAAAGACTAAAACGCTTGAAGAAAAAAATTGAATATTCAAAAAATAAGATTAGTAAATGATAAAAAATCAGCAATATATTATTGATGCATTTAATCTATTTTATCGCTGGGAAAGAACTGCCTCTACTTTTAGAGACACCCAAGATATTGGGAAAACAGTTAAAACGTCAATCAGCAAATTTTCAGAGTTTATATCTTCTAACAAAAAGCATTGCACACTGATTGTTGACGGCGGGATAAAAGCTGGAAAATCCTTGCAATCAGGAATAAAGATTGAATACTCAGGTGGCGGACGCACTGCGGATGATGTAATATTAGAAATTGTAAAAAAATCAACCTCACCTAATAGGCTGACCATTGTAACAACTGATCATGCTTTGGGAGGAAATGTAAAATCCCTTGGAGCCAAAGTATCTAGCGTAGAGCATTTTTTAACAGATGTCAGAGCAAAGAATCAAAACAAAAAATCAGACGCATCAGAACCACTAAGAAAATTCATCAAGCCAACCGAAAAAGAGGTAGAAGAATGGATTGAATTATTCGGAGATTGTTCTGATATAATTGAGGAAGAAAACATATGAAATCGCTTAAAACTTTTTTTCTACTTGCATTTATTACCATACCAATAATTGAATTATATTTACTGATAAGCATTGGAAAAGCGATTGGAAGCTTAAACACAATACTTATTATTATTATCACAGGAGTCATCGGCAGCTCAATGGTTCGTCATCAAGGAATACACACCTTAGAGTTAATTAAACAAGATATGGCATCTGGAAAATTCCCCGGTGATAGAATACTTTCAGGATTATTCATTCTTGTCGGCGGGGTACTGCTAATTACCCCTGGAGTATTTACCGACTTTATCGGTTTTATGCTAATGATTCCCGGCAACCGAAGACTTCTTGTAAGTTATCTAAAAAACAATTTTCACGATAAACTAAACAACTCGACTGGCAATGGAATGTTTTTTACCAATGCAGATAATATAAAAAATGACCATGACATAGAATTATAAACAGGCTATTTGGAATGAAAAACAAAGACCCTAAACTAAGCGACTCTATTCAATTTATAAAAGGAGTTGGCCCGGCAAGAGCTGCAGATTTTATAAAACTCGAAATCAATACGGTCAACGATATTTTATTTACCTTTCCAAGAAGAATAAGTGATCGCAGTCAAATAATATCTGTCAATGAATCCAAAAAATTTTTCGGAAAAGATGTATCTTTGCAGGTTGTTGGAATTAGTGTAAACAAATCAAAACGAGGAAAAAAAGAAATCACAACTGTAATTTTCGGCGATGATACCGGAACAATAGCGGGAGTCTGGTTTAATGCAACCTGGATTGAAGAGCAATTTATTGGACGTGAAGTTATTATTTTTGGTAAACTACAATACCGAAACGGGCAAATGCAAATCACCCATCCGAAGGTTGAATTTTGCGATGAAGGTAAAGAGAATGTTTCCGTAGGAAAAATTGTCCCGGTCTATCCATTGACTGGTAACCTCAATCAAGGTGCATGGCTAAGAATAATGAAAAATGTGCTTGCTCAATACTTGCCCCTCTTAGATGAATTTTATCCGGAAGATTTTCTCCAAAAAAGGCAATTGATGTCAAGGCAAGATGCTGTCAGGAATATGCACTTTCCCGATAACATCCATGCAGCAGATATGGCAAAACAACGTCTAATTTATGATGAATGTCTATTAATGCAATTAGGAATTCTCTTTACTCGTCATCAAGATGATTGCAAACAAATCGGACGCTCCTTTAAGATAACAAGAGTGATTGATGAAAGAGTCAGAGCAATTCTACCGTTCAAACTAACAAACGGACAAGAAACGGCAGTTGCCGAAATTATTGAAGATATGAAATCGCCAAAAGAAATGCATCGCCTACTGCAGGGTGATGTTGGTAGCGGAAAAACTGCGGTTGCATTCTACATAACACTATGTGCCGTTGCAAATAAAACACAAGTGGTAATAATGGCACCTACCGAGCTTCTTGCACGTCAACACGAACAAACCTTTACTAAATTCCTTAGCCGTTCCTCAAAATCAAAAGTAAGAATTGCATTGCTAACAGGCGGAATGAAAAAATCAGTAAGACAGGTTAGACTTGCCAGCATCTCGTCCGGCTCTGTAGATATAATTATCAGCACTCACGCCACACTTCAGGAAGATGTGCACTTTGCAGACCTCGGTCTAATAATTATTGACGAACAGCATAAATTTGGAGTTTCACAGAGAGCTGCCCTAAAACTAAAAGGTAACCATAGTGATGTTTTAGTAATGACAGCAACCCCAATTCCGAGAAGCCTTGCCCTTACCGTTTATGGCGACCTCGATATTTCTACCATAAAAGGCTCACCTCCTGGCAGAAAAAAGGTCAAGACAATGACTCCTGATTCAAACAAGTGGCGAAAAATTTGGGATTTCCTACGTAAAGAATTTAATATGGGAAGACAAGCATATATCGTATCTCCATTGGTAGAAGAAAATGAAAACCTTGACCTACACAGTGCAATCGAGGCGTATGAAGCATTAAGAAAAGGAGAATTTTCATCCTTTAATGTTGGATTGCTTCACGGTAAAATGAAGCGAAAAGAACAAGATGAGGTAATGAGGCAATTCAGAGAAGGAAAAATCGACGCATTGGTCAGCACTGTGGTAATTGAGGTTGGAGTTGACATTCCAAACGCAACAATCATGGTTGTCCTTCACGCCGATAGATTTGGACTTGCTCAACTCCATCAATTGAGAGGGCGAGTATCAAGAGGTAGTAATTTAGGATACTGTATCTTGATGACAGACAGCAAAAACACTGAAGCAAAAAAACGATTACAAATCCTTGTCGAAAGCAATGATGGTTTTAGAATAGCAGAAGAAGACTTGGCAATTCGTGGTGAAGGGGAATTTTTAGGAACAAAACAACACGGACGAGGCTTTAAATTAACAAACTTGGTAACTGATTTTGAAATACTTAAAACTGCTAGAGACGATGCTTTGAAGATTTTAAAATCAGATCCGGAACTAAAACACAAATCACATCAAGCTATCAAAAAAGAGCTAATCAATCAACACGGTCATCAACTAATAATTGCCGGCTCCGGATAAATTAAGCATTTTCTGATATATATTTTTGAAGAGCTTTTTTACTCCATATTTCAAATCGACGAACATTCGGAATATTTGATAGATTTAACAATACTAAATTTTTATCATTGTTAAAGAGCTTTTCGCCAATAACAGGCGGTAGTGATAATTTACCTTTATTGATAGATATTCTATCAAGCATTGAAAACTGTTCACTTCCAACCATCTGTCTAAATGCCTTTTCCGATAGCTCATCCTTGCCATCGATAAAATAAACCCAAACACAACCATTTACATAATCTTTAGCAATATATGCAGTAGATGATTTTGTTACTTTAGAGACATCAAGAGTGTTGTTAATATATGGTAATTCGTTTCTGATAGCCCTTGACCTAATTCCAAATAATTGCTTCGCATGATTAATTTCAGCAGTAACGCTATGCATCTCTGAATCTTTGTCTCTTACTTTAATTGCAATAAACACAAATAAGAAGATTGCCGCAATATGAACAATGGTACTAACTGCATAGTATGGGTTTTTCTTGAGTCTTATGATAAATGAATCATTTGTAGATTTTGTTGATAATCGACGTGAGTTTGGTCTTGTTTTATTTGCAGCAATACTTGCTCTAACCTCGGCAAGTATTGTTTTTCCATTTTTTCGATTTTGATTAACTTCTAGAGCATTAAGCTATTCTTTATTGCTTTATTAATTTTTTGATACTCCTGATATTTCTTTGAACAGATAGCACAAGATTCAAGATGTAGCATCAAATCCGATTTAATTGTAGAATCTATTTCATCTTTAATCAAATCAACAAGTATCAATTCAGCATCTTTGCAATTCATCATATTCCTCGTTTCAATATTGGAGTTAATGCTTCTCTCAATTTCTCATATCCATTATGAATTCTACTTTTTATCGTTCCTATGGGAACTTCAAGAATTTCCGATAATTCTCGATATTTCATACCTTCAATTTCAGTCAATACAATCGCCATTCTCATATTTTCTGGAAGTTTATTTATTTCCGTCATTATAATTTCATTTAACTCTTTTTTTTCTAATATCTCAACTGGAGATTCATTAACATTTGCCATATTTTCAAGGGAATTTACCCCATCTTTCTCAATTACAATACCTTTGTCTCTTTGCTTTTTTCTAACAAAATCAAGCCAATTATTCTTAGCAATTTTATAAATATATGATGAAAATTTTCCATTCGGTTCATAAGAAGAAATTTTCATAACAAGCTTAACGAAGGTTTCTTGTAAAATATCTTCTGCGTCAGCTTGCGACGCACCTAACTTCCTAAAAAAAGAAAATAGTCTATCTTGGTATATTTCTATCAACTCTTCAATTGCAGTATCATCACCGGATTTAAATCTGCATATTAGCTCAATATCTTTTTCCATCACATACCTATAACGATTAAAACTTTCATTTGTTCATTAAATTTCGCTTTTTTTATTTTTTTTTTGCTCTGGCTTTCTTAGTTTGGTAAAAAATTACTTGCCGGCAATTTGTTCTTTAAAAAAATAAATCTAAAATCCGGGGTATTTTTCCCACCATTCTTCATCGACACTAAGAGA
>CAMZKK010000095.1 GCA_947311175.1 uncultured Planctomycetota bacterium
CATTAGTTGATACCGGTAGCAGAATGGATGAAGTTATCTTTGAAGAATTCAAAGGTACTGGCAATATGGAGCTACATCTTGATCGCCGATTGATAAACCGCAGGTTATATCCTGCCTTAGATGTAAATCAATCAGGCACAAGAAAAGAAGAAAAACTAATGCACGAAGATGAACTAAAACGAATGTGGATGGTAAGAAAATATCTAAACGATATGAATGTTGTAGAAGCAATGGAATTTCTCCAAAGCAAAATGAAATCATCAAAAACCAATGTTGAATTTTTAATGACAATTAATTTATAAATTTAGTTTATTGATTAATTTTAAATTTTGCAGAATGGGACAAGTTAAGGTTCAACGGCGAAACTTAACATCAACTACAGCCGAAGGCATAACCCATTATTATTTATACCAATTACACATTTTGCTATTTTATTAATAATAACGAAAAGCATCAAAACGGTCTTGACACAAAACAATAGACATTTATCCTTTACGCTCTTAACTTTAAATTCCTCAGTTGGAATTTAAAGTTAAAAATTAAAAGTTAAGAAGCATATGCCCTTTTCAGGTATAAAAGTGAGGGAGTATCTACGAGCGATATTTAATGAAGTAAAAATATCGGCGACGCAAATTATCAAAACGGCCTTTAATAATAGCTAAAGCCCCTTCACTTTTAACTTTTAATTCTAAATTTTTAATTAAATTCCGCTTTAATTGCGAAATTTAGGTTCATCAATATATGGAGGATTGCTTTGGGCGGGTTTTATTCTGACAATTCCATACAGCAAGTTAGAGATGCAATTGATATTGTAAGTGTTGTCGAAAGCTACTTTCCATTAAAAAAAGCTGGCACTCGATATCAAGCATTATGTCCTTTTCACAATGAAAAAACCCCCTCATTTTCAGTAACCCCAGATATGCAGCTGTTTAAGTGTTTTGGTTGCGGTGAGGGTGGTGATATATTTAAATTTGTTATGAAAATAGAGGGTTTGACATTTCCTGAGGCAGTTGAAGTACTTGCAGAACGAGTTGGAATAACTCTCCATAAAGAAAACAGTAACTCATCTCAAAATAATCACGAAGAATTTAGCGAAAAAAAATTACTATACAGAATAAACCACATTGCCTTAAAATTCTTTGAAGATAAACTCCAACAACCGCAAGGTTCAGGGGCATTAGAGTATTTAAAAGCAAGAGGTTTTACCGAGCAGACCATCAGCACTTGGCGACTTGGATACGCTCCAGACTCGTATGACGAACTGATTAATTTTATAAGCTCAGAATGCGGAGAACGAAAAGATATTGCATTAAAGTCTGCAATCAAAGCTGGATTAATCAAAGAGGGAGAGCATGGCAGATACGACTTTTTTAGAGGAAGAGTAATCTTTCCAATCTTAGATATCCAACATAGACCAATTGCCTTTGGGGCAAGAATTCTTAAAGAAGATAAAGAAAAAAAGGTTGGTAAATATCTAAACTCTCCAGAGACCCCGCTCTTTAGCAAAAGCAAAGTTCTGTTTGGGATAGATTCAGCAGCGAAAGAAATGAGAATTTCCCGAACCGCAATAATTGTTGAAGGATACACCGATGTAATAATGTGCCATCAATACGGGATAAGAAATGTCGTTGCAACTCTCGGTACAGCCCTAACCCACGATCATGTCAGAATTCTAAGACGCTATGCGGACAAAGCAATTGCTCGCTTTGATGCCGATGAAGCAGGACTAAAAGCCACCGACAAGGCAATAAAAATATTTGTCAAAGAAGATATGCCGCTTGAAATAATTCGCTCAACCGAGATTAAAGATGCTTGTGAATATCTACCAAAATACGGTAAGGATGGCTTTATTGAAGAAGAAAAAAATGCAGAAGACGCGTTTTCTTATCACTTTAGACAATGCTTTGAAAATGGGAATATACACAGCATTGATCAAAGAGCGGAAGCAATCAACAAGGCAATGGAGGTGGTAAACTTATCACCAAACAAAATAAAAAAAGATTTACTTCGGAAAAAGATTGCGGGAATGATAGGCATTTCAGAAGACAATCTGCCACAACGCAAAAAAACAAACTATCAATCAAGAAAAGCTGAACAGCAGTCATCTAACAATGAAAATTGGCAAAAAACATTTACCGATAATCGAGATAACTATGAAGATTACAGTGAGCCACAAAATAGGATTACTCAAATAAGCAAGTCAGAAATCGAAAAAGAAAAAAGATTGATTGAGTATATGCTGGCAAAACGAAGTTGGTGTTTAGAAATATGTCGAGTTAAACCACCAGAAACATTTATCAATGAAGACTTGCGAAGCCTTGCAGCCGATATTTATGATTACTATATCTCCAATAAAGATTGCAATGAGATTGAAATAATAGATATAATCAAAAACCTTTCCACACCATCAAGTAGTCAAATAATAAGCGATATTGCTTCATCTGATGGACCGGAAAAAACTGAAGCAAAACTGGCAGAGACCATGCACTTTATTGAAATCCAAGAAATAATGGCAGAAAGAAATAGATTACAGCAAGAATATCGGCGAGTTTCGCACATCAATCCAAACGGGGAAGAAGGGGTTACGCTCATGAAAGAAATTAATATTATATCAAAACAAATAGATTTGTTGAAACAAAAAGAAATACCATGTACACTTGTGCCTTGCTAAAAGATACAAAACACTTAAAGTATTTATATAATAAAGAAAAACTAATTTTTCAGGAGAAAATATAATGGCAGTATCAGAAGAGATTCTGGACAACATTCTAACCCAGCTTGCAAGCAAAAGTCTTGCCACCTATTATGAACTTAATCAGATTATGCCGCCATCAATTATGACTACTGGTGATATTGATTTAGTATTGATGGCAATAACCGAAAAAGGTATTTCGTTAATTGATGACAAAGAAGATGATAGCGAAGAGGAACAAATTCAGGAAACAACTGCCGATGATATTCATGACCCGGTAAGAATGTATCTTTCTGAAATGGGCAGTATTCCGCTACTTACGAGAGAACGAGAAGTTGAACTCGCCAAGCAAATTGAACTGTATTGCAAACGATTTAGAATGCGTTTATTGCAAAGTCAAGTTGCTATTGATAAAATTTCTAATTTAAAGAAAAGCATTGATAAAAACCAAACCACACTTGATAAGCTAATTAGAACCACTAGCCCTAGTGGTATTGGCAAGGAAGAAATAAAAAA
>CAMZKK010000096.1 GCA_947311175.1 uncultured Planctomycetota bacterium
CGTCTGCGGGGACATAGATTTCAGCAGCTTGTGAGATGAAATCATGATTTTCACTACGAATGAAAACGATATCATCTTTGTGGTTTTCAGGTGAATCGTTATCCCATTTTGTGCTTGAGCCCCATCGAATAAAGCTAAACCATTTGTGTTCATTGTTTGAACCGTTTCTATCCATAGTCTCGGTTTTTTGTCCAGATAGTGCCGGCTGATGCTTTAGGATATAATTAAGGTCGTGGAAACAATTTGTCATTTGCTGACAGTGAAGAGGGGCGTTAGGTCCGGTTTTCGACCAGTCAAGATGATGCTCTGGCGAAAAAAATCCTTCTTCGCAAAATTCGTCGCCCATAAATATCATTGGTGCTCCAGGGCGAAACCAACAGAAAGCAGCCAGTCCGATTAATTGAATATGGCTCTTCAGTTCGGTTATCAGTCTGGTTCTACCATTGGCACATTCGTCATGGGTATTCATTGCATTGATAAATGTTTCCGGGGTGTGTTTGAGGAGTAGGGATTCTATCTCTTCAATCTTTCTGTCTTCGGTGTTTTTGTGTAGATATTTTCTTACTCGATGCATTTCACCCATATTTTGAGCATAGGTAAATCCTAAGCCCCCTTCACTTACAGGGGTTGCCAAGCGAGGGAAAACTCTTCTTGACTCCTCTGCGATGGTAAAGAAATCAGGGGATATTTCTGAAAGCCTTTGGTGGAATCGTCTGAAGAAATGTAGCACCGGAATATCAAGAGCTTCACTTAGTAAGTAGTCTTTATTTTCAAGATGCATTTCTCCACCGAGAGAATTGATTAAATCCCAATCCTCTTGAGTGATATCTTCTTTTTTATTTCGTTCCCAATTGCCATTACCTCGATCGTAGTCTTTAAAAATTTGAGCAGACACTGCATCAATTCTTGCTCCATCAACCCCTAATTCGTGATAAAGATATGCACAGATTCCTACCAGGTAGTCTTCAACATAAGGGCTGGTGTGATTGTAAATTCTGGTTTGCCATTGCTCATTCCAACCCTTTGGTCCAGAATGATGGTATATGTCGCTACCATCGAGAGCGGCAATTCCGCTATCCCAATCTTGAATGCTAAAGCCAAGAGGAACATCGACAATCACGCCAATACCGTTTTTGTGAAGATGGTTTACCAGCCATTTAAAGTCATAAAGTGAGCCGTGTCTATTGTAGATTGCATAAGGTGTGCTAATTAAATAGCCCCATGATTCGTGGATTGGCGTCTGTAGAGGGGGCATTATTTGAATGTGGGTAAATTCAAGATATGAAAGATGTTCTACTATTTTTTTAGCGATATTTTGATAGTTGTCATCCATAAATGCACCAAGGTGTAGTTCGTAGATAGACATTGGGGTGTTAGAAACCGGTGATTCCTTGTGACTCCATTCAAAGATTTCTTGATCGGTTACGATTGAGTTGTAGAGTCTTTGTTCTCCTTCATAATGAGTTGCAATCTCAAAACTAAAAGGATCTACTCTTGCCATATCGTATGGTTCTTCAAGATAGTCTTTATCATTTCTAATTCGATATTTATATTCGGTATTGGTCAGAACTGAATCGATTTCAATTGACCATATTCCGTTGTCATCTCTCATTAGTGGTTCGTATTCTTGCCCCCAATTATTGCCCTCTCTTAGTAGTATGACCTCAACTGCTTCCGGTAAATAGATTCGAAAAATGGTAGATTTGCCAGTTACTTGTGCACCAAAGTATCGCCAAGGATAATGTTTTTTGATTTCATCAGTTGATTTCGTTTTTATAGTTTTTTGTATAATTGTATTACTCATTTGTCATACCTTTTTGTTGCACCGCTATATGGAATAAGGATACGGGACACGCAAAGAGGCTTTGCATGTCCCGTGTATTATAATAAATCACACGGGGAAGTTAAAGAGATTGTTGATAATATTGATAAATTCTGTAGATTATAGGCATGAATAAGAAAATTTGGAAAAAAGTTATAATGCATGTTGATATGGATGCCTTCTTTGCCTCTGTAGAACAACTTGACAATCCCGAGTGGCGTGGCAAACCGGTGATTGTTGGCGGTAGCGTTGAATCTCGTGGGGTGGTCGCTGCTGCTTCATACGAGGCTCGAAAGTTTGGTGTACATTCAGCGATGTCGATGTGGTCAGCTAAGTTGAGGTGTCCGAATGCAGTTTTTACTCACGGGAGAATGGATAGATATGAAGAAATATCTGCAAAAATAAAAAAAATATTTCTTAATTTTACTCCTGTTGTTGAGCCTATCAGCATTGATGAGGCGTTTTTAGATATTACCGGTAGTCAACGACTATTGGGTTCACCATTAGAGATTGCTAAAAAAATAAAAATAGACATTAATAAGGAGACTGGGCTTGTTGCCTCTGTTGGGATTGCCCCAACTAAGTTTGTTGCCAAGCTTGCTTCTGATTTAGAAAAACCGAATGGTTTGGTTATTATTTGTGAAGATGAAGTTACCGAACGTTTGGCTCCACTAAGCGTAGGTAAGCTTTGGGGGGTTGGGAAAAAATTTGAAAAGGCACTTAGTAAACTTGGTATTCATACCATTGCTGATGCACGGCTATTGCCACTTGACTACCTTGAGCAAAGGTTCGGCAGTGCAGGTAGTCAACTTTATTATTTGGCAAGGGGAGTGGATTCACGCAAGGTTGAAGGTGATGTAAAAACAAAGAGCGTTTCTAATGAATCTACTTTTTCTGAAGATATAACCGATATAGAAGAAATAAGAAAAACATTAATGTATTTATCTGATAAGGTGGCAAGGAGACTTCGTAAGGGTAAGATTGTCGGACGGGTGGTTACCCTTAAGGTTAAATACGATGACTTTAAGGTGGTTACTCGCAGGAAGACTTTAGAGTCTCCGGTAGCTATTTCAAAGACAATCTTTGAAATAGCATTTCAATTACTGCTTGATAAAACCGATGCCGGAGATTTGCCTGTTAGATTGATTGGTGTCGGGGTGTCAAACTTGATGCCTGAAGATGTTGCTCGTCAGCATCAATTATTTTGGCAAGAAGAAATTGATGTGGCAGAAATAATCGAAGAAACAACAGATTTGATTTGTGAAAAAATGGGCGAGGGAAGCATTCAACGAGGGATATTTATTTCGGATAAGCGGTAAATAATTAATAATTAAAAGTTA
>CAMZKK010000097.1 GCA_947311175.1 uncultured Planctomycetota bacterium
AACTTCATCTCATAAATATACTTCAAAATAGATTTTAAGCAAATGATGGTGATTTAGTAGAGGTTTAAAAACAATTATAGCGGTTGGTAATAAGGAATAATCTTAATGAAAAAATATATAAAAATGGCAAAACAAATAATGATTGTTTTTTTAGTAGGATGTGCTGTTTTAATTTTGTCACGCCCGAATGGGGTTTGTGCTGAAAACCCACAAAAAAATAAATTGCCATTGATTAGTAAGATAGTATCTAAGGAAAAAAAATCCGTTGTCTTTAATAAAAAAGCAGTAGAAGTATTCCCACGTGACCTCACTGCTCGTGAAGCAAGTATGGATTTTCTTGAAATTTTACCAAAGAACGAATTGTTTTATTTTGAAAGTTCTAATGGACAAATTTTAAAGGAGGAATATCGCAATTCCTCAATCGCTAAACTATTAAACGAGAAATCAATAGTCAATTTTTTGAAAAAAAATGACTTATCTTTATCAAACTTGTTTGTCGATTTACCAAAAGAATATTCTGAAAATGGAACGGTTGTAATTAACGAGCTTTATCTAAGCATCATCAAAGAGTTTGTTGGGTTAAAGGGGCGAGTTGCTCTTGTTGGATATAGATTGGATGATAAAAACGTATCTTGCTTTATTGTAAATATTGGTGGGAAACGCAAAGCAATCTTTGATTCTTTACAGAAAATTATAAACAAAAGGATTGAGGATAATCCCGAATTGATTTTGAGAGCGTCTAAACACAATGACGATTATATTGATAAAATTTATTCCGGTACAGGCACAAAGAGACAAGAGATAGCTTTTGGGTTTATTAAAAATGTTTTTGTTTTGTCTAACAATTTTTCTTTTTCTGAAAAGTTACTTGCTAGCAGCAAATCAATGAAAGATCAAGATTGTCTTGCCGATGAAAAAGCGTGTAGATATTTAGATTCAAATACTGATACAAACAGCCAATTGCGAGGTTATATTAATCTAAAAAATATTAAAAAACTTGATAATAATAGCAAGGATGCAAATTACGATATTAGCATTGTTTCTGATATTGCCAGTCAACTTGCAATTTACTATGATTTAAGCGTTGTCAACAATGCGGTTGTTGAGCATATAACAATTCCAACCCCAAGCAATCAAAGCACAGCAACTCTGGCGAATAGAATAAATTTAATAATTGAGAAAGACTCAAAATTAAATAGTAAAACTCTTTACTCAACAAAGTTGATGCCAATAAGTACATCTCTCTATCTTGCGTTTAAGGTAAATCCTTTAGCGCTCATTAGTTTGTTATCAGAAAACACTCTGTTCGGAACCTCAACTTTTTCTCAACAAATTAGCAATATAAGAGGTAACTTTTTTATTGATAGTTTGAAAGAGCTGTCTGATGGTGGAGGTGAAATTTTTGATGGTGAAGTATCATTTGGTTTAATTGGTCAATCTCAAAACGAATCTTCAGATTGGATAATGTCATTTCCACTAAAAGACGAAATGAATCTTTTGGGCATCTTGCAAAATATTAACAATAAACCATTAAGGATAAACAATGTTGATGTTTATACCAAATCTACTGATATTAATGGCAAATCATCAGCATGGGCAATTTTCAGGGCTTCGGAGCCGTCATTTAGAAATTTAGGAAAAAGCTTTTTGGTTTGTTCTTCCTCTCCTAAGGTTATGGCAAGAATTATCGAACGTATTGTTGGCGGACAGGCATCATTGCTTTTGAATGAAGATTTTATCAAGCAGATTGATTTGATTAATGATAAACGTTCAATGGTATGTTATTATAATATGGCAAATGCGGTTAGTTCAAATTATCCAAATAATTTGAGAAATAACTTTAGTCTATCTTTTCCAAAATCTCAAATTCATGCCATTCCTTCACTTTCTGTAATTAGTAAATATCTTTTTGGGGTGTCAATATATATGAGTGCGAGCGATGATTATGGAATAAGGTTTGGTTGCTCTTCACCAATTGGTGTTTTGCCAACGGTTGGTATCGCAAAGCTGTTGTCAGCTCCTGTCGAGATTAGGAATAAAGAGTTTAATGCAATTATAAAAGAAAGAAAGAAGATATCCATACTCAACCTTGCTCTTCAGGAATATGCAACCCTCTACGGAAAATTCCCTGATTCTTTAACTCGGTTGCGTGACAAAGAAGCCCTTAGTAAATTATTGCCGGAGGGTAAAAATCTAAATGAATTACTAACTAATTCAGCAGCGGTTTATCGAATTGGAAAAGATGATGCGAGAGAAGAGTCATGGCGTTATGTTTCAGGTTTGCGACCAAGTGATGTTACTTCTACAATAATACTTTATAATAAAAAACCATTCCACTATAAGTATAGAACAGAGGCAAAGAAAATCTATGAACCGTTTTATATGGTGCTTACAATCGGTGGTGATATAAAATTGTATTCTAAAAATGTGTTTGAAAAAAAGATTAAACCTACAATCAATAATTACTAAACAATAAATATGGAGAAAAAAAATGCCGACAAAAGCAGCAATTAACAAACTTAAAAGAGATTTGATTATAATGGCTGAAATGTGTGAAAACGCTCTTAGCTCAGCCGTTATGGCGCTAATTGACCGGAATGAAGAACTTGCAGGAACCATGATTGATTATGATAATGAAATTGATGAAATGGAGTTGGCTGTTGATCGAGATTGTCTTCGGCTTCTTAGTGAGGGAGGACTGGGAGGGAAAGATCTTCGCTTTGTCGCAACCTCAATGAAAATTTCAAGTGATCTTGAGAGGATAGGCGACTATTCGGTTGAGATTTGCGAGCATGTTCTTTTTCTTGTTAGACAACGAACCTTGCTATCTGAAATTATTGACTTTTCTTCTCTTGTTGAACAATCTGGCCAAATAATGCGTGAGAGCATTAGAGCTCTTGTTGAAAATGACCATAAACTAGCATGGAAAATTATTGATGAACATTTAGTGATTCATGATGAAATGCATCTTGTTCTAAAGGAAGTGCTTGAAATTATGTATGAAAATCCAGGCACTATTGAACGTTGTGTTCACATTTTAGCTGTATGTAAATCTCTTGAGCGGGTTGGAGATTTGGCAACCAATATTGCTGAAGAAGTTATTTATTTGGTTGAAGGCAAGAATATTAGACATCATATTAAAGAATTGCATTCTGTTGGAAATAAAATATTTGAAGGCATTAAAATACAAACTTCTAAACCCAATGAAGAAGAGATAGTTATTAAGTATAAAAAACGTTCTAGAAAATAACAAAGATGACTGAAGGCATAAATAAAAATAAATTTGCATCTAACAAAGAAAGACCACGTGCCACTGACGATGGTCTTTCTTTTTTGAATGACCTTAAAAAAACAGCAGAAAAAAAGCTAAAAAAAGAAAAGAAAAGAATTGTTAATCTACAGGGAGATTTGACGGAATGTGATTCCATCCCATTGATTCGCAAAACGGCAGAGCTATTAAAGGCAAATTTAAAACAGATAAAAAGAGGAATGAAATCTATTGCTGTCGATGATTTTTTTTCAAACAAAAACGATAAATTTATCATTGAACTTGATTGTTCACGTCCGGCACGAGAGCAAGTAAATCGACTTTTTAAAAAGGCTAAAAAATTAGAAAAAAGTGAAGATAAATTAAATACACAAATTGAACTTGCAAATGATAGGATAAAAAATATTTCAGAATTTATTTCTAAAATAGAAATAATAAGTGATGAGAAAAATAATCTTGAGCTATTGGATAAGTTGTTGGTTGAAGCAAAAGAAATAGGGATAACAACCGTTAGCAAATGTTCTTCTACAAAACAAGGTATTAGTAAAAAGCAATCGGTTGTTGATAGTTTAATGAAAAGTGTTCGCAAATTTAAGAGTTATGATGACTTGGATATATTTGTAGGAAAAAGTAATCGAGATAATGACATTTTATCATTTAGGATTGCAAAGGGAAATGATTGGTGGTTTCATATTGCCCCTTGTGCAGGTAGTCATGTCTTGGTAAAAAATGATGGTAGAGATAGTCTTCCTCAAGAAACCATGCTTGATGCTGCATCCTTAGCAGTATATTATAGTAAGATGAGGGGGGCAACGCAAACTGATGTGCATTATACCCAAGCTAAAAATGTTAGACGAATAAAAGGTGCTCCTCCGGGTAAGGTTAGATTAGAACGAAACAAGACATTAAGGATTAGGATAGAGGAAAATAGATATGATAGAATATTTGCAAAGAAATAAGTTTTCTTTTTTTCTAATCAGTGGAATTATTGCGGTTACTGTTTTCGTAGGTTGCAATAGCGGTGCAAAGCCTTTTGTCTCTAAAGGAAGGAAGAAAAAAACTTTAAATAAAGCTAGGTTTTCTAAGTTTTTTCATAGGGGAATAGTTAAGAAAACGAAGAAAAAATCTCTGTCAGAGAAGCTCAGAAAATATGATGTAGCGTCAATTCTCCCTCATAAATCAGCATTTTCATCATTGATGAAAAGGGTTACTCCTAAGATGGTGCCGGTATTACCTAATAATAATCCAGTGGAAAATTTAGAAAAGGTTGAATTTACAAATCAGCAAATATTGCAAGCAGGAGATTATGCAAATCTCTTACTTGGCAATATGGATTATAAAAAAAGAAAGATTGCTTTCCAAAAATTATTTCGAAGTTTAGACCCGAAGGCTGAGAACGCCTTGATTTTGATTCTTAACACCAGTTCCGATCCATTCTCTCAATATTGCATTTCTCTTTTATCTAAACTTAATACAAAAAAATCAAATTGGGCACTCAAAGATTCATTAGCAGATTCCAGACCTACAGTTAGGGCTTTGGCATTAATTGAACTCATTAAAAAATAAAGTCATGGAATTGGTAAACTTTGTTATGATGCATTTGCAAGGGATAAATCAAGTGTGGTGAAATGTGCTGCGGTAGTAGGACTTGGAGGATTGAGATATCAGAAAGCAAAAAAAAACTTATATGTTGCGGTGCAAAAGGGTGTTCCGATGGTTAGAATTTTATCTGCTTGGGCATTGTATGAAATGGGTGATGAATCGGGCAGGGTGTTTATTGAAAATATTGCAATGGCACAAGATCAAAGATTGAGCCCACAGGCAATGTCAATAATTTCATTGTTTAAAGATCAACGTGTGGTTGACGTTTTGCTCAACTTGTTGGGTATAAAAGAACCTTGGGTGTGGATTCCAGCATATTTTTCTTTGCAGGAAATGCCTGATTCAATTCTCATTAATAAATTAGATATTCCCTATCCTGACATAAGAGAAGGCAAAAAATTTATCAAGACCATGCTTAGAGCTAGAAGAAGAGCTGCCCTGTTGGCCGTAGATATTAAAATGGAAGGAACGGAAAAAAACTTACAGACCCGTTATAGCTTAATAAATGAAATCGTTGCAAATGGTTATACAAAAGAACTTAAGCTGATGAATAAAGTTCTTCGTAAAAATTTGTCTGTTAGGGCAATTGAGCCATTGATAAGAGGAATTGAGGTTGATGATAGAGAGGTTGCAAATAATTTTACTCAGACTTTATCAAAAATAGCAGAGGTTAATCATGTTTTACCATTTCCCTCAATCGGCAATGCAAAACAATGGCGAATATGGTGGATCAAAAATTGTACAGCTAAGATGATTAAAGATTCACAACGCAAGAAGCCTATTGTTGTGATTAATAGTCCGGATGGGATTGATTACTTTGCAGCGCCAAAGGTAATGATTGTCCCGGGAGTTACTGTTGTAAAAGCAGAAAAATTATTCCACAAGCCACTTAAAGTTGTGGTCTCGTATAAAAATAAATTTTATTATATTAATCCAAATTCAACATTAACTACGGAATTTAGGAACAATTAAATACTGCATATTCCAAAGGAGAGATTTAGGGGAAGGTAATAAATATCCTTCCTTCTCATCAATATTTCAAAAAAACAAAAAAAACATAGCAAATAATTCTTTTTTTTTTGTAATATATAGTATGCTTAAATTTCTTATTTTCAATAAGTCAATAGGTGAGTGAATAATTTATAGAAAAGTTGTATTCCGAGGAAAATTCAAATTATGAAAAACTGGATCAGGGCAATACTTGTTTTATTGTTTTTATGCATTTCTATGCCTGCAAAATTATCCGCAGCACAAGACAACAAAGCGTTATTTAAAAAAGGAAGTGAACTTTATTCACAAAATAAATTTAAAGAGGCAGTAAGTACCTTTGAAAAAATTGTTGGGGCAACACCGGAAGATATGTCGGCACGAACTAGTTTAGCATCAGCAGCTTATCGGCTTGGTCTTACCTTTGCTCAACGAGGAAATGTAAAAGATGCCAAGGAAAACTTTGCAAAGTCACAACGTAATTATGAAGTTGTTTACAATTCGTTTATTAAAAATCTAAATGGTGAATCAATTCCTACTCCAGGCAAACGTGGCTATTCAACATTTTTATTGCTCAACATGAATATAGCCTCCACAGCTACGGCTGCTAGAGAATACAAAGATGCTGAATCAGCCTATATGCGTATTCTCGACAACAATCCCAAAAATGGAAATGTTTGGTTATCGCTTGCGGGAATGTATCTTCGAAGTGGTCAAAAAGAAAAATCAATTGATGCTTACAAAAAAGCCTATGGAATATTAGAAACCGTCAATACTAAAGAAAAAAATCCAAGAAAGATTTATCAAGCAGCTCGGGCTGCTTTGGGCAGTGGCAGTTTTGAATCAGCAATCAAAGAATATGAAAAACTTATGGAAGTTTCGCCAAAAAATGATACTGCGAGAATGGAGCTTGCCGGACTCTATAAGGTAGCTGGCAAAAAAGAATTATCTGAAAAAAACTACAAAATTGCCTATCAAAATATTCAGTTAAAATTTATGGATGACCCAACAAATGTGGGGTTAAATTATATTTTAGCAAAGGCAGCAATTGGGGCAAAAGATTATGAAGCAGCTGTTGTCGCTTACGAAAGAATCCTTACTTCAAGTCCAGAGCTTCATCGAGTAAGAATGGACCTTGCCGCAGCCTATGCTCTTCTTCGAGCATACGATATGGCTAAGGAAGAATTCAACACCGTTATTAAAAATACCGATGATCCGGAGTTAAAGAAAAGTGCAAAGCAGTGGATAACGGCAATGAATGCTGGCAATAAACGACATATAATTATGGGACAGGTATCTACCTCATTTACACTTGATTCTAATCCTCGGGCAAATCCAATTGACACTACAGTTAAGACTACGGCTGGAAATGTCCATCTTGATAAAGATGATAATTGTGTCAAAAATGATAGCGTAAATGGATATACTGCGGTGTTAAGACATATCTATATGTCTCCTATCAAAAATTTACAATGGCGATCAACCTTTGTTTGGTTTGGCACCAACTATCATTTTCTTGACAAACAAAACGTCAACTTTTATAGCGTAAAAAGTGGTCCAAGCTATCGAATAGGTAAGCTTGATATTGAAATAGGGGCAATCTTAAGTGCAATGGAAAAAGATTGGCGAACATATTCAAAATCACACGGCACAGAAATATCTTTGTCTTACCCCATGAATAATTATTTGCTTCTCAATGGTAGTTACAAGTTTGAGCGAAGAAAAATCTATGACGACAGAAATCTGGATTCAACCATTCATACCTTTACTTTTCGCCCAATGGTAATGTGGGGTGAAAATCGAAAACAAAAACTTACTTTCGACCTTGGTTTGAAAGCCAATTATAATGGAAGTGGTGGCGACTACCGAAAGAGCGAAGATTCAAGCTCTGCACCAACAAAAACAACCCGCTATAAAGATACTTATAGGACAAAGAGCATAGGTGTTAAATATAGCTATGATTTACCAAAGGGCTTTACTCCTTATGTTGAATACAAATACAGTGATGTTCGCTATACCTCACGAAGCACAACATTTTATGTGCCAAGAAAAGACAAAATCCACACCTATGGACTTGGGGTTAAGAAAAAACTCCCACATCGTTTTTCTGCCACCATTTCGCATAAAAGGACAAGGTCATATTCAAATATTCCGTTAAATGATTATCGCAGATATCAAACATCAATAAGCATTGCACGGGATTTTTAATAATTACTCTCTGGGGCATTACCTTTGAGATTGAATTTTTATAAGGAGCAAAAGATGAAAACTTGGATTGAAAGAAAAACTTTTTTGGTGACATTTATTCTTGTAGCAATATGCATTATGAATACTAGCTCAAGCTCGGCTAATAATAAAAAAACAGTTCCAATCAAGGTGGGATTAGTTGTTGCTATAAGTGGTAGAGCAGTAGCAATTGACACAAGTGGCGTTAAACGACAACTTAAAATTAAAACCCCTATTTTTGTTGGTGATACTCTTAAAACCAAATCAAAATCAAAATTACAAATAATGTTTAAAGATACTACCACTATAAGTATCGGGCAAAAAGCCAAAATGGTGATTGATGAATTTATTTATAAACCTGGTGACAATAAAAGTAGGTGCACCACAAGCATTGCAAGTGGTGCATTTAAAATTCTTGGTGGGGCAATTAGCAAAATGGCTCCTGATCAAATAATGGTAAAAACCCCAACTGCGACGATTGGCATTCGCGGAACACTTGGTATTGGCACGGCATCAAGTGATTCATCTACTGTAATATATATGGGGGGCGGCGGGATATCTGTTGCTGGTCATGAGATAAAGCCAGAAGGCCCTAATGGGCCAACTTCCGGCAGCAAGGGTTTAGTGCTTTTAACAGGTAAGCCTGGAATGGGAACAAAAGTATTAAGAGGTAAATTACCACAAAAACCAAGAATGTTTTTCCCAAAAGAAATAAAAAAAATAATGGAAGCTGTTGCAATTCCTGTAAAACAATCTGCCGATAATGGAAGAAGGCAAAGGACATGGGGAAAAATGGGAGGGTTGGTACCTTTGCCATCAATACCTCCTAAAGGTGCTTATATTCCGACAGGCGCGGAAGATATTATTAAGGGAGTAAATGACGCAGCAACTGAAGCTGCTCAAAATGCCACAAATAAAGCTGCTGATGCTGCTGTTGATTCACAAGGAACAGGTGGTGGTGGTGGTTTTAGTGTTGGTGGTGTTAGTGATGGTGGATAAGTTAGTGGCCAGTAG